>JBBRUM010000032.1:0-15036 GCA_038247815.1 Tepidisphaerales bacterium
CTGACGCTGGCGATGACGGGGGCGGTGATCATTTCTCGGAGGAAGATCTATATTCCGCAGACAGGTCCGAGAGTGGTGCCGTCGGCAGCGGATGTGACGTCGCCGGCAACGCCTACCGATGACGACCCGCACTCGATTCCGGTTTACGGCACTTCGGACCCGCGTGCCAAGGAGTATCCGCAGACGTAAGTCTAATTTTTATAAATGTTTACAGAGGAATTCGTGCTCGCTCTCGCCACCAATCCCAACTTTTCAGCCATCGCCCTCCAGCACTATCTGGCGGTGGGGGCGATCTTGTTCGCGGTGGGGATGATCGGATTCATGTCTCGCAGGAACTTGATTGTCATGTTCCTGTGCACGGAGTTGATGTTTCAGGGTGTTGCGATCAACTTGATTGCGTTTGGGCACTACTGGGGGAATCTGTCGGGGCAGGCGTTTGTCATTTTCGTGCTGGTGGTGGCGGCTGCGGAGGCGGCGCTGGCGCTGGGTCTTATTATTTTGCTGTTTCGTCAGAAGAGCACGTTGGACTCGGAGGCGTGGGGAGAGTTGCGTGGATAGGTGGGGGAAAGGTGGGGGATAGTTCGGGGTTTATTGGTGGAGTGTTGGGCGTCGCGGGGGGGGTGGTTCGGCGGGTTGGCGTGAGTGTGGGTTGTGGTGAGTGAAAGACGGCTATGGGCGACTTGTTTCCAGTTCAGCACGCGTACCTGATTCCGTTGCTTCCGTTGTTGGCGGCTGCGGTGCTTGGTTTGTTTGGGGCGCGGGTATTGCGTGGGCGTTCGCACTGGTTGATTTGGGGTTCGGTGGGTGCGTCGGCGGTGCTGTCGCTGTGGATGCTGGTGGCGACGATGAGTTTGGGGCAGGGGACGATGAAGGCGACGTACGCGATGAGTGACTTCGCGTTGGTCGCGAATCCGTCGTACTTCACGTGGTTTGCGGTGGATGGGTTTAAGGTGACCGCGGGGTTTTGGCTGGACCCGTTGTCGATCACGATGTTGTCGGTGGTGACGGGGGTCGGGTTTTTGATCACGGTGTTTGCAGCCGGGTACATGAAGGGTGAGACGGGGTATTGGCGATTTTTCGCGGCGATCGGGATTTTCATCTTCGCGATGACGGTGCTGGTGATGGCGGACAATCTTGTCCTGCTGTACCTGGGGTGGGAAGGGGTGGGGCTGGCGAGCTATTTGCTCATCGGGTTTTACTCCGACACGGTGGCTGCGAAGCAGGCGGCGAAGAAGGCGTTTATCGTCAACCGGATCGGCGATTGCGGGTTGGCGATAGCGATCATTCTGATTTACATGCTGTTCGGGACGGTTAGTTTTTTCGGTACGGCGGCCGAGCCGGGGTTCCTGAGTCAGATCACTTCGATGGCGGCGAGCGGGGCCGAATTTGAGGGGTGGGAGTCGACGGCGTTCCACTGGATTCCTTATTTGCTGCTGCTCGGGTGTTTCGGGAAGTCGGCGCAGTGGCCGCTGTTTACGTGGCTGCCGGACGCGATGGCGGGGCCGACGCCGGTGTCGGCGCTGATCCACGCGGCGACGATGGTGACGGCTGGGGTTTACCTTGTGGTGCGTTGCGGGCCGCTTTTTTACCTGTTTTCGGACGTGCTATTGGTACTGGGTGTGGTGGGGTGCTTTACGGCGGTGTTTGCGGGGACGATTTCGCTGCGGCAGTACGACCTGAAGAAGGACTTTGCGTATTCGACGGTGAGTCAGTTGGGGTTCATGTTCGTGGCGGCTGCGGCGCTGGCGCCGGTGGCGGCGATATTCCACTTGATTACGCATGCGTTTTTCAAGGCGCTGTTGTTCTTGGGTTCGGGCGTGGTGATGCACGCGACGCATGGCGAGCTGGACATGCGGAAGATGTCCGGGCTGAAGAGGTATCTGCCGGTGACGCGGTGGCTGATGTTGATTGGTTGCGCGGCGCTGGCGGGGTTGCCGCTGCTGAGCGGGTATTTCAGCAAGGACGAGATTCTGGCGAACAGCTTTAAGCACAGTGTGTTTTTGGGCGGGATGATGCTGTTGTCGGCTGCGATGACGGCGTATTACACGTTTCGGTTGTATTTCCGCGTGTTTGAGGGGCCGGAGATTATTCCGCAACGTGTAGGTCACGAGGTAGGTCACGGGGTTGGTCACGGGGTAGGTGACGGGGGCGATCACGGGGGGGGTCACGGGGGGGGTCATGTCGGTGGTCATGGCGTGTCGGTGAGCAAGGCCGCGACGGCGCAACTGGACCACCACAAGGACGAGTGGGAGAAGTCGCGCGGGGCGGTTCAACCGGGGATGTCGGCGCCGCCCGAGGGCGAGGTCGTTGACGAGCATTCGGCGCACGGCGGGCACCATGGCGGGCCGCGCGAGCCGCTGGTGATGATTCTGCCGCTGATCGTGCTGGCGATCGGCGCACTGGCTGCGGGGTTCCTGAACTTTCCCCAGCGCGACAGTTGGAGCCTGGGGCAATACCTGGGGCAGAGTCCTTCGCTGTACTACGGGTATCAGAGTGCCAAGACGGAGTTTGGCGGTAAGAACAGGGACGGATCGGAGTACCTGCTGGACGGTAAGGCGTTGACGCGCGACCAGGTGGAAACCGACGGGGCGATGATCGTTCCGCACGGGGCGTTCGGTCAGGTGGGCCGGAACCTGCCGGAGGTTCATGGCGGCATGCCGCATTGGGTGATGTATGTTGTATCGGGGGCGATTGCGCTGGCGGGGATGGGGCTGGCGTATCAGTTTCACCTGAAGGACCGGGCGGCGTTGGGGCGGTTGTCGCAGAGGTTGCCGGGGCTTGTGCGGGTGCTGGAAGCCAAGTATTGGGTGGACGAGATTTACGACAAGCTGTTCGTCAAACCGATGTGGGCGCTGGCGCGGGTGGCGGATGTGTTTGACATGATCGTCAATGCGCTGGTGTTTGTTGTGGCGTACGTTCCGAAGGTCGGGGCGTATGGGATCTCGCTGGCGACCCAGCGGGGGCTGGTGCAGGGGTACGCGGTGGTGATGCTGATCGGGCTGGCTGTGATGTTGCTGGTGATTTTCCGTTAGGGATGAAGGACACGGGACGACGATGGACTTTGCGCTGCTGCCGATGCTGATTGGTGTTCCCCTACTGGGGGCGTTGCTGTGCGCGCTGTCGGGGGAGAAAGCGCCGACGCGCGCGATAGCGCTGGTGACTGCGCTGCTGCACTTTGCCATCGCGGGGTACGCGGCAACGCGGTTTGACTGGGACATTCGACTCGAGCAGCTGATGGCGGAGCTGGGGACGTTTGCGCCGCTGAATTTTAGTTTAAAGGTGGGGGTGGATCCGCTGAGCATGTTGCTGGTGCTGACGACATCGGTGCTGTCGTCGGTGTCGATATTGGCGAGCTTTTCGCGGGCGGGCGGTGCGGGGTCGAAGGACGGGGCGTATTACGCTTGGCTGCTGGTGCTGCTGGGGACGATGACGGGGGTGTGGGTGGCGAGGGACCTGCTGCTTTTCTATGCGTTTTTTGAGTTGATTCTGGTTCCACTGTTTTTCCTGATCGGGACGTTCGGCGGGCCGGACCGGCGGATGGCGGCTGGGAAGATTTTCTTGTACACGTTTGCCGGGTCGATCCTGGCGTTGCCGGCGATTTTGTACG
Organism: Tepidisphaerales bacterium; assembly: GCA_038247815.1. Classification (GTDB taxonomy): domain Bacteria; phylum Planctomycetota; class Phycisphaerae; order Tepidisphaerales; family Tepidisphaeraceae; genus JBBRUM01. The sequence goes on from JBBRUM010000032.1 coordinate 3,608, forward strand.
TAGGGCTGCGGGCGGGGACGTTTGACATCGGAAGTGTGATTCACTGGGCGCAGGCGGAGGGGAACCTGTCGGCGGGCGAGCGGTTTTGGGTGCTGATGGGGCTGCTGGCGAGCTTCTGCGTGAAGACCCCGATTTTTCCACTGCACACCTGGCAGCCGACGGCGATGGGCGAGGCGCCCGGGAACGGCGTGGTGGACGCGTCGGGGATGGTGCTGAAGCTCGGGGCGTTCGCGATGCTGAAGATCGCCGTGCCGATCGGGTTTGTGTCGGCCGGCGGACTGGCGGCGCCGACGGCGCTGACGGTGGTTGCGGTGCTGGCGGTGGTCGGGATTTTGTACGGCGGGCTGTGCGCCTGGGCGCAGACGGACGCGAAGAGGGTGCTGGCGTATTCGTCGCTGTCGCACGTGGGTTTTGTGGTACTGGGGATCATGGCGCTGACGGACATCGGGATGCGGGGGGCGTCGCTGTACCTGATCAACACGGCGATCACGACGGGCGGGCTGTTTTTGATCGTAGGGATGATTTACGAGCGGTATGGGACGCGGGATCTGACGGAGTTGGGCGGGCTGGGGAAGGTCATGCCCCTGGGCGCGTTTTTCTTCGGGCTGTTTACGATGGCGGCGATCGGATTGCCGCTGCTCAACGGGTTTGTGTCGGAGTTTTTGACGATTCTGTCGGCGTTTACGTCGCCGTATTTGGGGATTGGGTTCGGGGTGTGTGCGGCGCTGGGGATTGTGCTGGGGGCGATTTACATGTTGTCGATGGCGGGGAAGTTGTTGTTCGGGCCGTTGAAGGTGCCGGCTGAGGGGAAGGTGCCGGCGGTGATGCGGGGGGATTTGAACTTCCGCGAGGTGACGGCGCTGGCGCCGCTGGCGGTGCTGATTGTGGTGCTTGGGGTGTTCCCCCAGCCGGTGCTGGACACGTTGAGGTACACGGTCGAGCCGCTGCGTGCACCGGTGGCGGCGGCTGAGGCGAGGGCGAACGCGACGGCCAGCGGAGGGGCGAGCATTGTGGCGAGCATTGACGCTGACATCGCGGTGGAGACTGACGGACGGACCAAGGGGGAGGGCGGACGATGAACAACTTGATACTCGGACTTTTGCCGGAATTGACGCTGGTTGGAACCGCATTCGTGTTGCTCTTACTGGGTGCGCTCAAGGGGGACGTTGCGCGGCGGATGGGGCCGGTACTGGCGATGGTGGCGGTGCTGGCTGCGCTGGGATTGCAGGTTTTGCAGTTCGGCGTGCCGATGGAGGACCGGGCGTTTACCAACTCGGTGCTGGTGGGGCCGATGGCGCAGTATGTGAAGATTCTGGCGGCCGGGGCGGGGGTGCTCTTTGTGTTGCTGGCTTGGCCGACGCACGCGACGCGGTCGAGCTCGGGGACGCTGGGCGGGGGGAACGGGTCGCTGGCGGTGGGGTCGGAGACGGGGGAATATTTTGCGCTGATGCTGCTGTCGCTGGCGGGGCTGATGCTCACGGCGGGAGCGAACAACCTCATTCTGCTGTTTTTGGGGTTGGAGCTGGCGAGCATTCCGACGTACATCATGGTGTCGATCTCGCGCCCGTTGCCGCAGGCGCAAGAGGCGGGTGTGAAGTACTTCTTCCTCGGTGCGATGTCGGCTGCGATCATGCTTCTGGGTTTCTCGTATCTCTACGGGGCCACGGGAAGCATTTACCTTGAGGGGAACGGCGCGGTCATGCCGGGGATTTACGAGGCGTTTTCGGCGCAGGCGGGGGGAGCGTTCACGGGGCTGCAGACGCTGGCGGTGGTGCTGCTGCTGGCGGGGTTTGCGTTTAAGATGGCGGCGGTTCCGCTTCACGTTTACGCGGCCGATGTCTACCAAGGGGCCGCGACACCGCTGACGGCGATGCTGTCGGTCGTGCCGAAGGCGGCGGGGCTGGTGGCGCTGCTGAAGGTGCTGCTGGCGGTGGGCGGGCCGAGCCTGTCGGTACCGGCGGACATTGTGACGCTGCTGGCGGTGATTGCGGTGCTGACGATGTCGGTGGGAAACGTGCTGGCGCTGATGCAGTACAACATCAAGCGGACGATGGCGTACAGCTCGGTGGCGCACTCGGGGTACATGCTGGCGGGGGTGGCGGCGATCATGGCGGCGGCGGGCAAGCCGGAGGTTCAGGCGGCGGCGATGACGGGCGTACTGTTCTACATCGCGACCTACGCGCTGATGAACACCGGGGTCTTCGCGGTGTTGCAGCAGTTGCCGGCGCGGAAGCGTTTCGGCGAGACGGCGACGGAAGGGCAGTTGATAGAGCGGGGGTCTGCGTCGGCTGAGACGTTTGAGGACATTGCCGGGCATGGGCGGGCGCATCCGGTGCTGGGGTTGTGTTTGGCGGTGTGTGCGTTGTCGCTGGTCGGGTTGCCGGCGACGGTGGGGTTTTTGGGCAAGTTGCTGATCGCCAAGCCGTTGCTGGACTCGGGGCTGACGTGGTTGCTGGTGGCGATGATGGTGAATGCGGCGGTGTCGGCCGCGTATTACCTGAGGTTGCCGGCTGCGATGTTTTTCAGGCCGTTGCCGGAGGGGATGAGCTCTGCTTCGGCGATGCGTTCGTTCCCGGCGAGCCTGGCGGCGGTGGTGTGTGCGGTGGGCGCGGTGGTGCTGGGTACGGTCATGCCTGCGGCGTCGGTGGTGAGCGACTCGGCGGCGATGGCGGCGGGGGAAAAGATTTCGGCGCGGAGTGCGGCGGCGGTCGTTGAGGCGGCAGGCGGCGCATCTGGATCGGGGTCGGATGTTGGGTTGGTGGCCCGATAATCAAAGGGTCGGGGTGGTGGAGGGATTGGGGGCCTTCCCGTCCGGCGACACTCTCGTCCGGGAGGGCGTTTTTTATCGGGGGGGCGGCGAAGGGGTTGGGGGAGCGTCCGAGAATCGGGGCGGCTGGTGCGGTGTGTAAGGATTCTTCAAAGGGGCGCGAGTTTGCCGATGCAATGGGTATTCTGAGTGCATCGTCGCCGGGATGTCCCCGGGTCGGCGAAATCACTTGGCCTGCGTCTGACGTCTGCGGGTCTTGATGAAGCTCTCTCTCGGTGCCCCGTTGTCGCACCCAAGTCGCCGGATCGGGCGGTTCGCGAGCAAGCGGATCGCGGCGGAACGGCGACAGCGTGCGACGACCAGCAGGAGGAAACATGTCAGTCCCCCAGTCAGTTGAAGGTCTCCCGGCCGAACTTCGGGTTAAGTTTGCGGCGATACGGCGTTGGCAGGGAATCACCCGCGCGGTGACCGTGCTCGCGGTGATCGTCATTACGGTGATGTTCCTTGTGTTTGCGACGACAACGCGGTCGCGGATCGAAGGTTCGTTCACCGAGGCCCGCGTTCAGAAAGCTGTGGCAGAGGCGTTGCCCACGGTGACCCCGCTGGTGCAGGACTCGATCGGGCAGATCGCGCGGGGCGCGCTGCCGGTGTACCAGCAGATGGCGACGGAGCGGTATCAGCGCGTCCGCGACTCGATCGGAACCAACGCGCTCGCGCGTCTGCAGTCGCTCCCGCAGGACGGCGGCGCGATGATGGCGATTCGACTCGACGCGACGCTCGACAGGGTCATCAAAAGGATCGAGCCCGACTTCCGCGCGACGTTCCCGTCGCTGGCGGACGCGTCGAAGCGTGACCTGCTGGTCAATGAGTTTTTCATGGAGGTAGACAGCAGGAACCAGGAGGTCGCGGCGAAGATCGACGCGATCCGGGTCAACGAAACGGCGCGGGTGAAGTTCGTGCTGGATAAGTTCGCCCTCCCCCCCGACGAAGCCGCCCCGGCCAACGACCAGCTCAAGAAGGAACTCGTCCGCACGCTGCTGCTGCTGGCGATGCAGAAGCTCGACGACCTCGAGGTCGCGTCGGCGGGAGCCTCCGCCGAGACACCGGGCGGCGCCGTCCCGGCATCGCAGACCCTACCGGCGGCGAAGTAACCCCCAAGCCCCCGCCCACACCACCACAACACACCAACGGAACCAACCATGGCCAACGACTCAACACAGCTCTCAGAACTCTCCCGAGACATGGACCGCGCCCTCGGCGGCGCGCGGACCGGCGGGATTCTCGTGATCCTCCTGTCCGTCGTCTCCATCGGGATCATCGGATACTGGTTGAACCACGCGCACCGCGAGTTCATCAAGGTGACCCCCGAGTTCGCCGTCAACTACGGCGTCGCGCAGGTCCAGACCGCAATCCCGACGCTGACGCCGAAGCTCACCCAGCAAGCCATCGACGCCGCACCCGGCATCTTCGACGACGCCGAGGAACGCCTCGGGCAGATCCCCGACCAGTTCGCAACAATGCTCATGACCCGCACCTCCGAGGAACTCGACAAGCTCCTCCCGCAAGTCGAGGAGGAACTGTACAAGTCCCTCAAGGTCGCCCTCGCCAAAGCCGAGGCGCAGCGCGGCTCCGGCGTGACCGATGAAGCCCAAATCAAGGCCCTTATCACCGTCCTCGCCGACACTTACGCCCAAGAGTCGATCAACCTCGTCGCCGAGCTCAAAAGCCGATACACCCGCACCGGCGGCGACGTGCTGGCGTATCTCGAGTTCCTCGCCGACAACAAAGGCCTCGACAAGGAACAAGAACTCCAGCGGCAGGCGCTGGTCACCTTCCTCACCATCGCCGCCCGCGCCCAGGCAAACCAAGGGACCTAATCCGCGACAAGTTCCATCGCCATTAATGTCGCCCGCGCCGGTTCGCCGTCGCGGGCGATCTCTTTTTGCCGGGGTGCGGACATGGCCGATCAGAACCCCCGGACGACCAGGAGGCGGTTGTTTCCGCTGTCCACAATGACCACCCGGCCGACGCCGTCGACCTCGGCGGACCACGGAAAGGCGAGTTCGCCCGGACCGCGCCCGCCGACGCCCCACGTCCCAAGCCCTTCACCCGTGGCGGGGTCGATCCGCTGGATCCGGTTGTTGCCGAACTCGGTGACGATGAGTTTCCCGCCCGCGTCGGCGACCAGTCCATAGGGAAACCGCATCCGGCCGGGGCCATCGCCGACGCCGCCGAGCGTGCGGCGGAACTCGCCGCCCACCCCGAACACCTGAATCCGATGGTTGCACGCGTCGGCGATGAACACCTCGTCGCCGCAGATCACCATCGACTGCGGCCGGGAGAACTCGCCCCTCCCGGCGCCGAACCGCCCGAACTCATACAGGAAGTCCCCGGCCATGGTGAACACCTGCACCCGGTCGTGATCGCCGTATTCACTGACGAACACCCTCCCACCGTGGAAGGCGACGTCGGTGGGGTAGACGAACTCGCCCCGGCCGTTGCCCTCCCGGCCCCACCTTCGCACCTCGGCGCCGTTCGGCGTGTAGACCATGACGCGGTGGTAATGCGTATCGGCGACGTACAGATTGCCATCCGGGCAGATGCTCATTCCCACCGGCTTGCCCAGCAGCACATTGGGCATGACCCAGCCAGAGAGGTACTTTCCCTGGCGGTCCAGCCGCTGCACTCGGCCCTGCCGGTCTACGACATAAAACCACCCCCGCTCCCGGTCGAAGGCGATGGCCCGGGGATACACCGTCTGTCCCGGCCCCGTACCGGTTTCCAGCCAGACGGCCTCGACAACGGCGGGCGATTGGTCGGCGCTGGGTCGACACCCGACGCCGACCACCGCCGCGATTAGCACCGCCAACCCACCGATGGAACCACGCACGACTTTGAGCACAAACCACCTTTACCACGAGGTGGGAAGGAGGGCGAGTTCCATGACTTGTCCCGCACTTTCACCTACAATTGCTACCACAGGAGTTGTTGCATGAGCGAAACACCGATGGGGTCGCGCGGATCCGAGCCCCACTTGGAGCTCTTGCTTGAGGTTGCGACCCAGCTCTTGCGCGCCGAGGATCCGGCTACGGTGGTGTCGTCCGTGGCGACGCGGGTGTGCGAGGTGGTGGGTTGCGACGTGTTCATGAACTACCTTCTGGTTTCGACCTCGACGGGAATGCGATTGCGGTTGAACAGTTGCGGCGGTCTGACAGACGCGATGCGCCCCGAGTTCGAGTGGTACGACCTGGGGAGCCCGATCTGCGGAGTCGTGGCACAGACGGGGAAGGAATGGGTGTGGGACGAGACCATGACCGACGCCCCCGGCACCATCTTCGACGTGTCCAGCCGCATCGGACACCGCACCTACGCGTGCTTCCCCCTCCACATCGGGAAACGCATTGTTGGGACATTGGGGTTCGGTTCGCGTCACCACTCAAGGTTTACGGCCGAGGAGATCGCGCTGCTTCGCTCGGTGGCCGACCCGATTGCGCTGGCGATGCAGCGCGTGGAGTCCGACGCGGCGCTCCGCGCTGCGCGTGACGCGGCTGAGACGGCCCGCGCCACCGCCGAAGCCGCCAATTCCGCCAAGGACCGCTTCCTGGCGACACTCTCCCACGAGCTGCGCACCCCGCTCACGCCCATCGCCACCGTACTGACCCTCTTGGAGTCGCACCCCGACCTCCCCCCGGACGTGCACGAAGACTTGGCGCTGATCCGCAGAAACCTGCTTACCGAGACACGACTGATCGATGACCTCCTCGATTTCAACCGCGTCGCCCGCGGAAAAATCGCGCTCCACACGGAGTTGATCGACCTCCCGGGGCTGGTTCGTTCCACGCTCGACGCATTCCGCCCCGAGCTCGACGCCAAGCAACTGCGGACTTCGACCGCCTTCACGCCGCTGCCCCGTCCGCCCCTGGCCGACCCGCTGCGGATACGGCAGATTCTGTCGAACTTGGTTTCAAACGCGCTGAAGTTCACGCCGGAAGGCGGGCTGATCTCGGTGGCGCTCGCCCCGGCGGCCGGAGACACGCTGCGGCTCGTAGTAACCGACACGGGTATGGGCATTCCGGCGGACCTGCTGCCGTCGCTCTTCATACCGTTCGAGCAGGGTAAGCGGGCCCACCGTCCGGAGGGGTTGGGGTTGGGCTTGGTGATCGCGCGGTCGCTGGCGCAGCTTCACGGCGGAGCGCTCACCGCGTCGTCGCCGGGCGACAACCTCGGGGCCACCTTCACCCTCACCCTGCCTCTTCGACCGACGGAATCCCCGGGGGCACTATCGTCGGAAGTCGAGGAGGTCTCCGGGGCGCAGGCGCCGCGCGGAAACGCCGCCACCTCGCCCGGCCAGGGCAGGCCTCGACTGCTTCTCGTTGAGGACCACCCAGACTCGCTGCGAGTGATGTCGAGGTACCTGTACAAGATCGGTTTCGATGTCGTTTGCGCCATGACGATGCGCGAGGCGCAGGCGGCGTTCACCACGCAACGGGCGGACGTGCTGGTGTCGGATATTGGCTTGCCAGATGGCACCGGGCATGACCTCCTGCGTTGGCTGCGGCGACTCGACGGCAAGCTGCCGGCGGTGGCCGTTTCGGGCTTTGGAATGGAGGACGACATCCGCCGGTCCACCGAAGCGGGATTCGCCACCCACCTTACGAAGCCGGTGGACCTTTCGGTCCTTCGTGACGCGCTGGCACAGATCTCGCCGCGCGCTGCCAACTGAGCAGCACTGTCGCAACAGCGGCGACCTCTCGCCTCTCCCCCCCACTCCTGCGCGCCGTCGCTGCAAACCCCCTTGCCGTCTACCTGCCCCGCGGCGGAAGCACCACGCTGCGAACACGGAGGATGTTCGGGCGTGCCTTAAGGCGGTTGACCAGGGCCTCGGGCGGCGCGCTGTCGACCTTGAGCACCATCACCGCCGTTGCGCCGCCGTCAGGGGCGAAGTCTCGGCTGATCACCATGTCGGCGATGTTCACCCCGGCGTCGCCGAAGCTGGTTCCTACCAAGCCGATCACGCCGGGCTGGTCCTTGTTGACGATGAGCACCATCTGCCCCTCGGGGACCATGTCCATGGTGAATCCGTCGATGCGGAGGACGCGTGGCAGGCCGTCGGCGTAGACCGTCCCCAATATGCGGTGTCCGCCGCCGCCCTGGAGTTCCACCCTGATGCTGACGATGTCGCCGACCATGCCCTGCGGCGGGCTGGGCTCGTGGACGGTAACCATGTCGATTCCGCGGCCGCGGGCGATCATTTCAACGTTGATCACGTTGATCCCGGCTTCGACGTTGGGGCGGAGCAGCTCGACGGTGGTCAGGCGGATCATGGTGCTGAGCAGCTTCGGGGCCTTGGTTCCGCTGGCGCGGACGGTGATGGTCTTTACTGCGCCTTCGCAGAGGGCCGAGAGCAGCGCGCCCATGCGTCCGGCGAGGTCGGCGAAGGGCCGTTCGTCGGCGGGGAGGTCGAGGCGGAGGCCGCCGGCGTTGACCGCGCCGCGGATCTCGCCGCGGCTGAGGTATCCGACGATCGCCCGGCAGGCCTCGACGCTGACGGCCGTCTGGGCTTCGTCGGTGCTGGCGCCGAGGTGCGGGGTGAGCACGACGTTGTCGAGGGCGAAGAGGGGGTGGTCCTTGGCGGGGGGTTCGGCGGCGTAGACGTCGATGGCGGCGCCGTGGATGCGCTTTTCCTTCAACGCGTCGGCGAGGGCGATTTCGTCGAGCACCTCGCCGCGGGCGTCGTTGACCACCATTAGCGACTTCCGCGCGACGTTGAACAGTCGCTCGCGGTTGAGCAGGTGCTTCGTCCCTTCGCCGCCGGGGACGTGGAAGGTGATGACGTCGATCTGTCGGAGGAACTCGTCGAAGTCGCGCACGATCCGCACCTTACCGTCCATCGCGGTGTCGCCCGCGAAGTAGGGATCGAACCCGATCACGGTCATCTCCAGCGCGAGCAGCCGCGACGCCACCGTCCGCCCGATGCGGCCCAGCCCCACCACGCCGGCCGTCTTGCCCGCGAGCTGGGTGCCCTGGTAATCGTTGCGCTTCCACCCGCCCGATCGGACGTGGGCGTGGGCTTGGGGGATCTTGCGGGCGAGACTCATCAGAAGGGCGACGGCATGTTCGGCGGTGCTGAGGGTGGAGGCTTCGGCGGTGTTGAGCACCAAAACGCCCTTGGCGGTGGCGACGTCGAGGTCGATGTTGTCGACGCCGACGCCGGCCCGGGCGATGGCGCGCAGTGCACCGGGGTTCTCCAACACCTTGGCCGTCACCTTCGCGCCGGAACGCACGATCAGCGCCTCGTAGCCACCGTTGGCGACGGCTTCGGCGAGCTCGGCCTCCTTCAAGCCCACCCTCACGTCAAATTCCGCGCCGGACGCACGGAGCAGTTCGAGTCCCTCTTCGGCCAACTTGTCAGCAACGAGCACCTTCATCGTCGAACCTCCAGGGTGATCCGCCCAAACCGTAATTCAGCGGGGGACGGGAGCGGGACGGGGAAGGGTAATCATACGCACCAGGTCTGCCAAACGCCGGGGGTCGAAACCCGACGACCCAACGCAGAGGCCCGGCCGCAAACCGCGACCGGGCCTCTGGCGATCCATCGTACAAATGCATTACTTGCGGCGGCGCGCCAGCACCAGCGCCGCCGGGGCCAGCAGACCCAACGCAGCCGGCTCGGGAATCGGGGCCGGGGCGATCCCACGGAACTGCGCGAACGACGGGGCGCTCGCCAGCGACGCAAAGCTGCCCGCGAGGTTCTGGTTGAACGCCGCCGTATCGACGAACGACTGCAGCGATCCGCCGTTGGTGATGAACAGCGCCGCGTTGTCTCCCGACACGCCGCCCGTCAGCCCGCGCGTCCCGGTCAGCACCGAGCTGCCCCGAGCCGTCCACGTCGTGCCGTCGAAGCTGAACTTGAACAGCCCGCCGGTGGCAGCCGAGTCGTCGACGATATAGAGCGTGTCAACGCCCGCAACAGTCGCGTCACGATCCAGCAGCAGCGTGCCGTAAGTCGAGCCCGCCGTCGGCGTACCCGGCAATCCCGCAAACGTTGACGGGCCCGCCGCCGGAAGACCTTCGGCCACCACGCCCACCCGGCTAAGCGAGCCTTGCGCCAGCGAGATCACCAACTGCGAGTTGACGATCTGAATTGTGCGCGTGTTGGTGACGTTGGTCACGCCCGAAACCAACCCGATGTTCGTCAGCGAACCACCCGAAAGCGTGCCAGTGAACACGCCGCCGGTCGAACCCGTCGTCCAGATCCGGTCGCCGTCGGTCGACGCCACGCCCCGGATCGTTCCACCGCTGTACACTTCAAACGACGAAATCGAAGTTACCCCAGCCGCCGTCAGCCGCGCCACAGACCGGCCCACCGTCGCCGAGGCCGTGCCACTGACGTTGCCCGCCCCGCCCAGCGAGCGGTTGTACCCCGCTAGCACGAGCGACAGCCCATCGGCCGAACGCGACAGGAACCCCTCCGACGTCGCCGTCCCGCTCGCAATCAACGCCGGAGCACTCGACGCCGAAACAGAAGGCATCGCGATCGACTGCACCAGCACCCCAGTCGGAGTGTACTCATCAACAAACACAGCCGACCCCGTGTTGCTCAGCGCCACCCCACTGCCATCCACTCGGTAGACCGCCACGTTCCCCGGCGTAAACGCCGCCGCATTGACCGTTCCCGCCACCGCACCGACCACCGCCATAGCAACCGCAAGTTTCGCATTCAGCATCGCATTTTCTCCCATTTGTTCCAGATTCAAGCGCAACCCGTCCCAACGCCGGAACGGCTGCATGCACAAGATACCCCGTCCGCCGGCAGCGGCTTATACAATCTACCTGCCGAAATCGACCGTTTGGGCAAACGGGGCAAGATGGGAGACTTGCTCGGTTGGATTGGAAGTACCCAATTTCACATCCTGCATTACGGCGTCGTCGAGGCGGTTGTGGCCGCTTTCCATGCGACCTGAGCCTCTTGTCGCAAAGCTTTGACGCGGTCGTCGGAAATCCAGAGTTGATACTGCCGCGCATTCTCTTCGACCCACGCGGCCGACCTGTCGATGAGTTGCTGTCTGAGAACGGAGCTGACGCGGGAGGTGAGTTGGCGGGTGGATTCGGGGGTACGGGCTGCACTGCGGTGGGCGGCGCCGAGGACCGTGCCGAAGACGCGGGCGGCCCAGAGGGCTTTTTCTTCGGTATCGACTTTTTCGCCGGGTTCGTCTTCCCATGGGTCGCGGACGGTGACGAAGAAGCTGCGTTCGGCGCCGGCCACGAACAGGTCGCACCATCCAACCGCGTCGACCTCCGGGGATGTGAGCACAGCCGCCCCGCCGCTGACGCGCCGCCCACCGGGGAGGTCGGTGGTGGGGACGAACCCCGCCCGCTGACCGGCAGAGGCGGTGCCCTGCTGCTTGAAGTAAAAGATCGCGTCGCTCGTTCCGCCGCCCAAGGTCTTTACTCCGGCTCGGACGTGGACCATGAGCTTGACCATGCCCTGACTGCCGCCGCTGCCGGGCCTCGTGCGGAAGACGGCGTCTTCGATGGCCCCTTCCCACTGGGTGGTGGTTGTGTAGGTGGCGACCCGCGCCAGCCTCGGCGACACGGCTACGGCACGGGCCATCGCCCCGGCGAGCACCGACTTCTCCAGCGTGCCCTCGGGGGAGTTGTC
>JBBRUM010000033.1:0-14724 GCA_038247815.1 Tepidisphaerales bacterium
GTGACGGTGGGGGGGGGGAGTGGGGGAGTGGGCGGCGCGGATTGACGCAGGGGCGAGAAGTTCACGAGGGAAACAGCGCCGCGCGAGGCGGTGAGGGTGCCGATGGGGTCCTCGCTGTTGTTGTGGACGATAAAGACATCGTGGGCGATGTTCGCGGGGAGGGAGGGGATGTCAATGTCAGGCGAGTACGAGCCGCAATCGAACAACAGTTTGGTCATGACAAAAGCGTTTGTGATGTCGGGGTCGGAAATCGCGACGAGCTGGTTTCTCAGGGCCTCGGCTGGAAGGAGGTTGGCGGAGAGGCGGGCGGTGAAGGTGTATGTGGGTTGGAACCACCAGGGGGCGGGCTGGGCGGTGGGTGTGAACTTGGAGGGGATCGGGGGTGAGGGTTGTGGGACGGATCGGGGAGAGTTTGCGGGCGCGACGGCTGAAAGGAAGAATTTGATCGACACTTCGATGATGAAGGGGACGTCTTGGAAACCGGCGAGGGTGGGGACCGAGGTGATCAATGGGTAAGAGCAGTGTCTGTTGCGGCTGCTGTCCAGCGGGCGACAACAAATTCCGACGGGGTCCACCTCGATAGTTTCGGATACGACGGGTTGGATGATCTTCGCGTGGAAACTCATGAAGGCTCCGACGCTAGCTTGAGTGTCACTGCGCACGTCGAGGGTGACGCGGATAGGGAGCGGCTGTCAGGGGACCAGTAGGGGGCGGACTTCGACTTTGAAGGTGACAATCTGGTCGATGAACCGCTTCCAGGGGGGGTCGTCGAGGGCTGCCGCCATGCGGAGATAGATGACGGTGTTGCCGAATTCGGTGAACCAGAAGCGGGTGGGGTCTTCTTGACGGGCTAGGAGTTTGTCGGCGAGGGCGAGATAGGGGGCGGGGTCGGGGGGAGGGACGGTGGTGCTGCGGGCGATTTCTCCGTGGGCTTGCTTGCGGAGGGTGGGGTTCGAAGAGGCGAGATCGCTGGCTAACCACCAGAGGGGTTTGTAGGGGGAGAGGTCGGCGGAGGTGAGCAGGGCGTAAATGATTGCGGCGAGGGTGAGGAGGGAGAGGGCGAGGGCGGCGGCTGAGGTGAGGGCGAGGCCGATCCGCGTCTGGCGGTGGCCGATGCGGATGGCACCGGGGGCAGTGACATTCTTTCCGCACTCGGGACACTGGGTGGAGGTTTCCGGTAAGCCGGTGAGGTCGAAGTGGCAGGAACGGCACAGGGGGTGGTCGTCAATGCGCCGGCCACGCAGGGCAAAGACGAGGAGACCGGTCGGGGGGAGGGCGACAGCAAGAATTGCGGCGATAAGGACAACGGGTGACATCGGGGGAAAGTGTAACTGTTCGTGGCCGGAGGGTGAATTTTTTTCGGGACGAGTTGTAGGGGGAAGCGTACAACCCAGGGCATGGTGAACCGATTGGTGGCGGTTTTGGTGTTGGTGTGAGGGCTGGTCGTGGCTGGGGGCGGGGTAGATGTGCGGGTGGCGGTGTCGTCGAAGATGCAAACGTGGTCGGGCCGGGGAGGGGTCGCGGGGTTGGTGTTGGGATTGCTATAGGTGGGGGTGGCGGGGAAATGGGAATGCGGCAGGGGGCGGAAAGAATCAGGCGAACGAGGTGGGAGCGGTCGGTGTGGGAGGAGTGGAAATCTGATGGGCGTAAATTGAAACAAGCTCGAAAGACGTAGGGGGAAGGTCTAGGGAGGAGACGGGGCCGGGGAAAGCCGAAGCTCGAAATCCGATATCCGAAGAAGCTCGAAGGTCAAAGATCACAGTGTTTGGGTCGCGGGGTGAGGTGGGCGCGGTGTTGCCCAGGTTTAGTCGGCGATCGCGGTGTGAGGATGTTTTCGGGGGCACATCCAAATTTCGACATCCGAAACAAGCACGAAAGTTGAGTTGGAAAGTTCGAGGGAGGAGTCGGGGGCAGTTGAAGCGGGAGCTGGAAACCCGAAATCGGAAGAAGCGATGACGGGGAAGATCAAAGAGTTTGTGTGGGGTTGCGGAGGCGCCGTCGGTCGGGGATTGAAGCTGGGTTGGCAGGGCGTTGCCTAGGGTGGGGGATGTATGGATCGCACTTGTCGGTGGCTGGCGGGATGTGGAGGGCGGTGGAGGGGGCGGTGGGGTTGGGGATGGGGACGGTGCAGGTGTTTACGCAGGCGCCGGCGCAGTGGGGGGTCAAGCGGACTGACGACGGGTGGCAGGGAAAAATCCTTCAAGCCGATGTCGTGGAGCGGTGGAAGGCGGCGTGTGGCGGGGCGGGGTTTGGAGTGACGGTGGTGCACGATTCGTACTTGATCAATCTGGCTTCGGGTGATGCGGACTTGTGGGGGAAGTCGGTGGCTGCGTTTGAGCATGAGTTCAAGCGGTGCGGGCAACTGGGGGTGACGTATTTGGTGACGCATCCGGGCTCGCATTTGGGGACAGGAGAGGAGGCGGGGCTGGGGCGGGTGGTGGAGGGGTTGGTGGAGGTGTTTGGGCGGGCACCGGACGAGAAGACGGTGGTGTGTTTGGAGGTGACGGCGGGGCAGGGGACGTCGCTGGGGTATCGGCTGGAGCATTTGAGGGATGTGATTCGGGGTGTGGAGGGGGCGAACAAGAAGTGGGGGAGGAGGCTTGGAGTGTGTTTGGATTCGGCGCATTTGCTGGCTGGGGGGTACGACTTTCGGGGGAGGAAGTACGCGGGGTTTAAGAGCGAGTTAGAGAAGACGGTGGGGGTGGACCGGGTGAAGGTCTGGCACGTAAACGACAGCAAGAAAGACCTCGGCAGCCGGGTGGACCGGCACGAGCACATCGGGCTGGGGTTCGTCGGCTTGGACGGGTTCAAGCCAATCGTCCGCGACAAAGACTGGGCGACCGTGCCGAAGGTTCTCGAAACCGCCAAAGCCAAGCACGACTCCGGCCGCGACTGGGACGCAATCAACCTCGAAGTGCTACGGTCACTGGAGAAATAAGGCGGCGAGGCGGAGAAGAAGTCGCCACGGACTGCCACCGAGAAAACACGGACAGAAAGTTGCATATTGCAATAATCGCCAACGCCAGGGCAATCAGAACTGGGTACATGTCATCCTAACGCAACGCGATTTCTGTCCGCGTCTCTTTCCGTGGCAGTATCTGGCCACCGTTTTACCCCCTTGTCGAAATTGGTCACAGCGAATCCCGGCGGTCGGTGAGGTCGCAGGCAGGCCAGGTCATCGAGACGTAGCTGGGCAGGCCCATCTGCCGCCAGACGGTGTAGCCGTCGAGTTGGCAGTAGGTTTCAAGCCAGAGCGCGAGCACCGTGCCGTGGGAGACAATCAGGAGGTTGCCCTCGGGGTGGTCCTCGATGGCTGCGTCGACGGACTTTTCGAAGCGTTTGAGGGCTTGGCGGGCGGTTTCGTTTCCGAGTACGAGCTGGGTCGGTTTTCGGAAGAAGTTGGCGACCGCTGAAACGAACTCGGGGGTTTTCATTAGGGGAACGTTGGAGCGGTCGTGTTCGTGGAGGCCGTCTTTGAAGGATAGAGGGAGGGCGAGCGTGGTCGCCAGAATTTGTGCGGTTTGGGAGGCTTTGGGTTCGTCGGAGGAGACGATGGCGGTGTAGGGGAGGGGTGAGGATTGAAAGTGGGTGGCAAGTTTTTGTGCATCTGCAATGCCTAGGGGGGAGAGGACCCACTCGTGGGAGTCGACGCTGTCGACCTTTTCTGGCCTTGCGTGTTTGACGAAGGTGAGGGTACGAATCATGGGGGGTAGGGTACGGTGGATGTCGGCACAATGCGCGGAAGGTCCGGGCGGGTTGCTTGACGGGAGTGGGGTGTAGGTTTAGGTTTCGGCGATGAAGATTTGCCCTCGGGTGGTGTAGCGTGGGGAATGCCGCCGCAGGGATGGTATTGTTTGGCGTTCGGTTACGAATGCCTTGGACGGTTTTTTCGACCACGGGAGCGAAGACGCTAATGAATCGCCTGGCCTCTGTTGCGGTGGTGTTGGTGTCGGTTGCGGGAGCGGTGGAAGTCCGGAGTGCGTGGGGGCAGGCGAGCGGATCGGCGGGCGGCGGCACGACAGTCGCTGCGCCAGCGGCGATTCCTGCCGACGCGAGGACCTCGCCGGCCCCAGAGGCGTTTCGCCCGCAGATCGAGGCGTTTGTGAAAGGGAACCTCGCGCGTCTAAAGTCCGGGGATGGGGCGGCCGCGGCTGCGGCGCGGACCGCGCTCGTGTCTGAGGTGACGGGGGCGGCGACAACAAGCAGCTACAAGGACTTGTTCGGGGCGACCTTGGCATCACAGCTGGGCACCCTTGCCGGGGATCCAGACGCGCGGGTTCGACTCCAAGCCGGGGTTCTGGCAGCGAAGGTCGCCCAAGCCAGCGACAATACGCAAATGTCGCCTGTGGCGACAAAGTTGCTCGGTGACTCGAATCTGGGCGTGGTAATTTGGGGGTTGAAGACGGCGCGAGGGGTGCTCGCGTTTCAGGCGTCGTTGCCAGCGGGGATGTCCGGAAGTGCCCTGCCGGGCGCAGTGGCGTCGGCCGTGGCAAAAGTGCCAGAGAGCGGTGAGGTCGTGCGTGACGGCTACGACGCGTTGCAGTTGGATGTGACAAAGCTGCCGGGTATCCGAGCGGCGACGATCCAGCAATTGGCGCCGCATGTTTCCGCGATTTTGGCGTCGCGGTCGAAGATTTACTTGACGAAGTTCCCCGAGTTTGCAGACGCAGACCGCGACGCGGCGACGTTTTTCTCGAACTTCGCATTCGCAGGTCTGCCTCAGGCGGAGAAGACCAAGGTCGTGCAGCACCTAGCCGACATCGTACTGCTGTCGGCGCTGCGGGGGGCGGAGGCCAGCGGTCCACAGCAGAAAGCCCTGCTGGATCACGCGGTGAACGTCGGAAAGAACCTATACATCATCGCACAGGAGATCGACAAGAAGTCGACCCCGCAGACGGCGGCGCTGTTACGGTCGGTTCAGTTCTTCCGCAACGTGGGCCCGATCACCCCGCCGGCGGACGACGTGATATCAGCCGCAAAGGCGACCTTCGCCGCGCTCAAAACCGTCCCGGATTACAAGGGGCTTGTGGAATCCGCGTTGGGATCAAGGTAGAGGGGCGCGGCGGTGGGTGAATCGGTGTAAAGTGAGGGGGTTGCGGCGGGGGGAAAGGGTAGGGGGGAGGAGGTAGGACGTGTCGCGGGTGTTCGGTTTGGCTTTTGCCCTTGGTCACCATGAAAAGATTTCTCGCGTTGAGTGTGGTGTTGTTGACTGGTTTGGTGTCGGCGGTGGGATTGGGGTGTGATGAGAAGAAAGACGGTGGAACCCCGTCGGGTGCCACGGCTACGGGGGCCGGCGGAGCCAAGACGGAGACGCTCCAGACGTTCCGGTTCATCAACCGAAACGACGTGATCACCCTTGACCTGAACCAGATGTCGTACATGCAGGACTTCCGCGTGACCTACGCGCTGCGGGAAGGACTGTACACCTACGACCCCAGGACGATGAAGGCAGTCCCCGCCCTGGCGACCGAGGTGACCACATCGCCCGACCAGCGGGTGTGGACGTTCAAGCTTCGCGAAGCCAAGTGGAGCAACGGCGACCCTGTCACGGCGCACGACTTTATGTTTTCCTGGCGACACATGCTCCAGGCCCCCGGGGAGTACACATCGCTCTTTTACTACTTCCTCAACGCCGAGGAGTATGAAAAGGCCTACACCCAAGGCAAGCCGACGGACGGAATCGACCTCGGTTTCCGCGCAATCGACGACCGAACCATCGAGCTGCGCCTCAAGGACCCCCTCCCGTTTCTCACGGACCTGCTGGCGTTTCCGCCCATGTACCCGCGGAACGAGAAAAGCATGCTCGCCTTCAAAGAAGTGTCGAGGGACGGAAAGGTCACCTACAAGCCCGAATATACCAAACCCTCGCCCGGACCGGGCAAGCCGGGAGTGGTCACCAACGGCCCGTTCGAACTCGTCGAATGGGAGTTCGGCCGCATTCTAATGATGAAACGCAGCCCGACCTACTGGGATGTCGCCAACGTCGCGTCCCCGGCGCTGGAGATGGTCGTAAGCAACGACCCGCAGCAGGCGTTTAACATGTACGAGCAGGGCGAAATTCAGTGGATCACCGACCCGACGCCCCAGCAGTCGGTGGACCTCAAGGAAGCGGGGCGGAAGGACCTTCAAGTCGGCCCGGGATTCGGAACGCATTTCATCACGGTAAATTGCGCCCCCGAAGTTCCGGGAGTGATCAAGGGTAAAAATCCGCTCGCCGACGTGCGGGTGCGGAGGGCGCTCAATCTCGCGATCGACAAGAAGGCCATCGTCGACACGATTACGCGGATGGGGGAGGTACCGGCGAAGAGCTACATGCCACCGGGGCTGTTCGAGGGATTCGAACCCAAGCCCGGGGCGGACTTTAACGTCGAGGCGGCTAGGAAACTGCTGGCCGAGGCCGGGTATCCGGGTGGCAAGGGGTTCCCGTCGATCTCGATTGTCTTCAACACCGACTCTCCGGTGCGTCCGAGCGTGGCTCAGTTCCTCAAGAATGAATGGCAGAAAAAGCTCGGGATTCCCATTGAGGTCAAGGGGATCGAGCTCAAAGGATATCGTGCGGCGATCAAGGGCAAGGACTACGCGCTGGGGCTGGCGGCGTGGTTCGGCGATTACACGGACCCGAGCACCTTCACCGACAAGTACCGCTCGTCAGCTCAGAACAACGACAGCAACTGGGCTGTCGCGGCTTACGACAAGCTTCTCGACGACGCGGCGAAGGAGATCGACCCCGCCAAGCGGTTCAACCTGCTCGAGCGCGCCGAGGACATGATCAACGACGAACTGCCGGTCATTCCCATGTGGCACGCGGTGGCGGTGACGCTTCGGAAGGACAATGTGGAAGGGCTTTACCTGAACCCGAAGCAGCTCACGATGTGGAAGCCGGTGCGAGCGACGAAGTAGGGGGCGAGTCCCCCGACAGGGCGACCGGAAGGAGAACCGAAGTACGTGCCGAAGCTTTTGATCTACAGACTGCTGCAATTTCCGCTGATTCTGGCGGTGATCTATGTGGTAACCCTCGGGCTGGCGTGGGCGGCGCCGGGCTCGCCGTTCGAGGGCGAGCGGAACATGAACCCCCAAGCGCTCGAGCAGTTGAAAGAGCGGTTCAACGCGGACAGCTTCATCGGGTTTCTTACGTTCTACCCGGTCCGGATCATCACCCGGCTGGACTTCGGGCCTGCGATGAGCCTCCCGGGCCAGCAGGTCGGGGAGCTCATCGGAACGCGCCTGCCGAGGTCGGTGGCGCTGGGAGCGGTGGCGCTGGCGATTGCGACCGTCGTGGGAACCGTCGTCGGAACTCTTGCAGCCGTCTATCGCGGAAAGACCTTCGACTGGGCCTCGCTGATGTTTACGCTCATCGGAATCTCGCTGCCGGGATTTGTCGTGGCGGGGGTGTTGTCGCTCATCTTCGTCGCAAACCTGCAGTGGTTTAGCGGCGGCTGGGGAACGGCGGAGAAGATGGTTCTGCCCGCAATAGCGCTGTCGCTGGCGCCAATGGCGTATATCACTCGGCTAACGCGGGTAAGCATGCTCGATGTCCTCGGGGCCGACTATGTGCGAACGGCCCGGGCCAAGGGATGCAGCAAGCCGGTCGTCGTGTTCAAACACTGTTTGCGCAACGCGTTCCTGCCGGTGTTCAGCTACCTCGGGCCCGCGGCTGCGGCAACGCTCACCGGCAGCTTTGTCGTCGAGCGAATCTTCTCGATCCCAGGGATGGGGGAGCTGTTCGTCCTTTCGGTGCAGAACAGGGATCAGACGCTGATTCTGGGAACCGTCATGGTGTATTCCGTGATGCTGCTGAGCTTCAACCTGCTGGTGGATCTGGGATACTCCTTGATCGACCCGCGGATCGACATCACAGCCAAGGGCTAGGCATAGACGGCAGAGTTGGCGAGCAAGGGAGAGACCATTTCAACCATGTCAGCGGCGACGGAATCCATTTCGTACAAGACCGCCGAAGGCGTGCCCGACACGCTGTTGCGCCGCGTATGGGCATCGGGGAGGGTGCGGGTCGGTGGAGGGATTTTGCTCGCGGTGTTCTTGACATGCGTGGTGTCGCTGCCATGGACGATGAGCCCGACGAGTTCGATCTACTACGACGGGCAGCGGAACCTTCCGCAACTGGCCAAGCCGGCGAGCGGCGCGCCCGCGTGGTTTGGAACGGATCTGCTGGGGCGAAGCGTGCTGGCGCGGTGCTTAATGGGGGGGGCGATTTCGATGCTGATTGGGGTGGCCGCGGCTGCGATTTCGGTGGTGCTTGGGCTGGCGGTCGGACTGATCGCAGGGTTCAAGGGCGGCTGGATCGACTCGTCGCTCATGCGGTTCGTCGACATTCTTTACGGCCTGCCGTATTTCCTGCTCATCATCTTGCTAAAAGTAGCCTGCGAGAAGCCTCTGACGAGCTTGCTTGGTAACCCGCAGGCGGCCAACTTGGTGGTACTCTTTGCGGCCATCGGGCTGGTCAGCTGGCTGACAATGGCGCGGGTGGTCCGCGGGCAGGTGCTCAGCCTTCGCGGCCAGCCGTTCATTGAAGCCGCTCGGGCCATGGGACTTCCCTCGACCAGGATCTTCCTCAGGCACGTCTTGCCCAACCTCGTCGGCCCGGTGATCGTGTACGCCACACTGATTATCCCGCAGGCGATCCTGCAGGAGAGCTTCCTGAGCTTTCTGGGCGTGGGAATCAACCCTCCGCTCCCGACCTGGGGCAGCCTCGCTGGCGAGGCGCGGGAATACGCATTGAACAGTCTCAATCCGAGGTGGTGGTTGCTCGTGTTCCCGTGTGCAATGCTCGGCGTGACGCTACTGTGTTTGAACTTTCTGGGGGACGGCTTGCGGGACGTGTTCGACCCCAAGCGAGAGGCGGCGAAGCTGTAGGCGTGTGGTGTCGGGCTGAAAGGTGAGCAATATGACTTCCAGAGCTTTTCACGTATTCATGGCTGCCGCGTTGTCGGTTGTTCTTTGGTCGCCTGCGAGCAGGGCTCAATCGGCGGTGAAGGTGCCGCAAGTCGGCAAACCGTCGGTGTCGGCTGAGCAGTACAAGCCCGTCGTGGGACGCTACGGCGGGCGGATGGTGCGTGACGTTCTGGGTGAGCCGAAGAGCTTCAACCCGATCACCGCCGGGGAGACATCAACAACAGACTACACAGACCGAATGTTCGAGGGGCTCATCCGGGCGGATCCGTTCAGCGGCCTGATCGTGCCGCACATCGCCGAGACCTTCTCGGTGGCGGACGACAAAGTGACTTGGACGTTCGTGCTGCGAAAGGATGTCAGGTTCAACGACGGTTCGCCGCTGACGGCGAAGGATGTCGAGTTCACATGGAACGAGCTCGTTTACGACAACAAGCGACCGGCTAACGCGAAGGACCCCCGCTGGCCGAACTCGACGCGCGACATCGCAAAGGTCGATGGAAAGGCGATCGAGGTGACGGCCATCGACGATTACACCGTCAAGGTGGTGACGGCGTCGCCGACGGCGCTGCTGCCGAGGTGGATGGGCCAGGCGATCCTGCCGGAAAAGGTGTACGGGCCCTTCGCCCGCGACGGTACATTCGGCGGCGAGTTGGGCTCGGACGCCAAACCCGAGGAGATCGTCTCATCCGGTCCGTGGATGCTCAAGGAGTATCTGCGCGGCAATCGGGTGGTGCTCAAGCGCAACCCGAAGTACTGGCAGAAGGACGCGGCTGGGAACACGCTGCCATATCTCGACGACATGGTGTTTCGCGTGGCCGGAAACACGAACATAATGCTCATCAATTTCCAGCAGGGTACCACCGACAGCTATTCGCTTCCGAGTGGGCGGGAAGTGCCGATCCTCCGGCCCGAGCAGGAAAAAGGGAACTACACGCTTTGGCAGATCGGGCCGGACTATGGGACAATGTTCATGGCGCTCAACATGAACCTGGACGCGGCCGCAAAGGGGCGGATTCCGGCGCACAAGGTCGAGTGGTTCCGCGACCAGCGGTTCAGGCGCGCGGTGTCGCATGCGGTGGACCGGTCGGCTCTTATTCGCAACGTGCTTCGGAGCATGGGGCATGCGTTGCCGGCGCCGTTCACCGTGGCTCCGGGACCGTTGACGCATGACGGGTTCACGGTGCCCGAGTTCAACCCGGAGCTGGCGAAGAAGCTGCTGGCAGACATGGGGTTCACTCCCGGCCCCAAGGGCGTCCTCGTCGACAAAGAGGGACGCGAGCTCGCGTTCTCGCTGACGACCAACGCGGGCAACGCGACGCGGGAAACCTACGCCGAGTTCATCCGCAAGGACCTCGAGAACATCGGCATGAAGGTCAACTTCCTGCCACTGGAGTTCAACCTGCTGGTGGACAAAATGGACAACTCGCAGGACTGGGAGGCGATGATCATGGGGTTCACCGGGGGGCTCGAGCCCAACGACGGCGCCAACTTCTGGCGGTCTGACGCGCGCCTCCACCTGTGGTGGCCGAACCAAGCCAAACCCAGCTTCGACTGGGAACGCCGGATCGACAAAATCTTCGACGTCGGGCTGAAGGAACTCGATCCGGTCAAGCGGCGGGCGATCTACCGCGAGTGGATCGACATCGTGGTCGCCGAGCAGCCCGTCGTGTACCTCGTAACCAACGAGCGGGTCGTCGCGATTCGCAACAAGTTCGGAAACCTCTTCCCGTCGCAGGCGCCCACGCTGCCCGCGTTCCACAACGAGCTCGAAATCTTCGTGCTGGAAGGGAAGTAGGGTCCAAGGCCATGACCGCCTATCTCATCAGACGATTCATGTTCGGAGCGGTGCTGATCCTGCTGGCGACGGTGGTGAGTTTTACCATCCTCAAAGCCGCGCCCGGAAGCCCGATTGCGCTGGAAGATCCACGCCTGTCGCAGGAGTACATCGACGCACAAAAACGGCTTTTCGGGTTGGACCAACATCCCGTGAGGCAATATTTCACATGGCTGGGAATGACCTGGTTCTTCGACACCTCCGGCCCGAAGGGGCTGCTGCAGGGGGACTTGGGGCTGAGCATCACCTACAAGCAGCCGGTATGGGACGTTATCGAGCCCCGCCTCTGGGCCACGCTGGCGATGAACGTCGTGGCCCTGGGCGTGACTTGGGTGGTGGCGATTCCCCTCGGTATCTACGCTGCGGTCAACCAGTACAAGTGGGGAGACCGGGCGCTGAGCTTCATCAGCTTCGCCGGAATGAGCGCGCCGGGGTTCTTCATCGCCCTCCTACTGCTTTGGCTGTTCGCGGGGGTGCTCAACTGGCTGCCAGCCGGGAACCTGACGAGCCTCAACCATCAGGAGATGTCGCTTTTGGGGAAGCTGTGGGACTACGTGCTGCACATGATCGTGCCCGTGACGGTGCTGGTGATCGGGGCGCTGGCGGGATTGCAGCGGCTGATGCGCGGCAACATGCTCGAAACACTCCGGCAGCAATACGTGCAAACGGCGCGGGCGAAGGGGTTGCCCGAGAATAAGGTCATCTACAAGCATGCCCTGCGCAACGCGATCAATCCGATGGTCACGATCCTCGGCTTTGAGTTTGCCGCCATGTTCGCGGGGGCGGCGATTCTGGAAAACGTGATCAACTTCCCCGGCATGGGGCAGTTGCTGCTCGAGGCGCTCCGAGGCAAGGACCAGTCGGTGGTGATGGCCACATTCTTGCTGGGTTCGGTGATGCTCGTCTTGGGGTCGCTGCTGGCCGACATCTTACTGGTCCTGGTCGACCCGAGGGTCAGCTATGGCTAACCCCACTGGAACGACGCTCGATATGTCGCCCAAAGCCGAGAACTCCGACAAGCCCAGCTCGCCGCTGTTTCTGGCGTTTCAGAGTTTTCGCCGCCACAAACCCGCCATGGTCGGATCGGCGATTCTGGTCGTTTTGTACATCGTCTCAGCCTTCGCCGGATTCTTCGCGCCGTATCACTACGACAACCAAGTGCGTGAGCTGACGTGGGCTCCGCCGTCGACGCTGCAATTCTCCGACAAAAACGGCACCTCGTGGCGGCCGTTCGTCCATCCCCTTCGCCAGACATTCGACGAGAATCTCAACGCGGTGTTCGCAGCCGACACATCGCAGCGCGCGTATCTGCGGTGGTTCGTTTCAGGGGATCAGTACCACATCTTGGGCCTGATCCCCGCTCGTTTGCACCTTTACGGCGTAGATGAGATCAAAAGCCCGCCCGGTGGCGAGTCTTACTTCACGCGCTATTACCTGCTCGGGGCCGACATCTCCGGACGCTGCATCTTCTCGCGCATCTGCTACGGCGCTTGGATCTCGATGACCATCGGAATCCTTGGGGCTGGAATTACGTTTATCATCGGCATGCTGATCGGGGGCATCTCGGGATATTGCGGCGGCTGGGTCGATGACGTGCTCCAGCGGTTTTGCGAAATGGTAATGCTCCTGCCGGGCTTCTACCTCCTGCTGATGCTCCGATACCTGTTTCCGTCGGACATGAGCTCGGTGCAGGTGTATTTCGCCGTAATACTGATCCTGTCGCTGCTGGGTTGGGCGCAGTTCGCTCGTGTAATCCGCGGAATGGTGCTGGCAATCCGAGGCATGCCGTTCGTCGAAGCCGGTCGGGCGCTCGGCGCGTCGCACATGCGGGTGATCGTTCGACACGTCCTGCCAAACACGATGTCGTACGCGATTGTGTCGGTATCCCTCGCCATTCCCGGTTACATCCTGGGCGAGTCGGCGCTCAGTCTGCTCGGTCTGGGAATCGTCGAACCCACGCCGTCGTGGGGAAACATGCTCGCCAAGGCAATCGACATCACCGAACTCAAGACGCACCCATGGGTCCTCTGGCCGGGACTGTTTATCTTCCTTGCGGTGATGGCGTTCAACCTCGTGGGCGACGGCCTTCGCGATGCCTTTGACCCGCGACAGAGGCGGCTTTAAATCGTGGCCTCGCCCTAGATCGTGATCGCCACCGCAACGTCGCCGCCCTGCGGGAGTTCGATGACTAGGGCTTTGGTCTTGGCGTTGTAAACCACGTCGCCGGGGGCGAGGCGGTGGGGGATGGCGCCGCGGAGTTCGATGTCTTTGGGCTTCTTGGCGGCGTGGAAGACCGCCGGTCCGCCGGAATGGAAGCGGAAGACGGCGGTGGTCTTGTCCTGCCGGGACGCGTGCACAATGGCCGCGGGGGCGAGGAACTTGTTCGACAATCCAATTGCAGCGAGGCCCGGCAGAATCAGCGGCGCGAAAGTGACGATCTCCCATTCGAGCGGGGCGAGTGTGACTTCAACTCCCTCTTCCGGTTTCGCCAGGAGGACGATCTTTCCCGACCGCTGGAAGTGGGCAACGACGGGGCCGTCGTCGTACTCGGGGACGTCGGTGGGGTAGACGGTGGTGGTGATCGGCTTGGCCGGCTTCCCGCCCTCGGCGGGCTTGGGCATGCAGTTGAAGACGCCGGCGAGCAGATGTCCGTGTCCGGTGGTGTTGGTGACGACGAGGAGGTCGTCGCCGCGGGTGGGGTCTTGAAAAAGTGACGCGAGTCGGGGCAATCCCGCGCGGTCGACGGGGAGAACCATGCCGCAGTCGTCAAGGAGCGACCAGAGGAGGTTGGCGTCCTGCGTTCCTGGCTGGTCGGAGACGTACACCGGGCCGCCGGAGAGGGCGCGGGCGGCGGCGTGGAAACCAGCTTCGGGGTGGGTCGACCAGAACATGTCCCAATCTGGCACGGCGACGGTGTGGGTCCAAACTGCGTTGAGGGCGTTGTGGAACAGGTGCCTGCCGTGCGATTCCGTGCGATTGGGGAAGAAGTCGTCGGAGTTACGGAAGAGGCTCGTGCCCAGAAGGTTGAAGACCACGTCGGACCCGTTGCCCATGCAGTGGATCATGCGCCCGCCGAAGTGCAGCAGGGCGGAGGCTTGGCATGCGAGTTGGAGCTTTTGCATGGTCGAGGCACGGGGGAGCACACCTTGGGTGAAGACCTCGACAGCCGACTGGCCATCGACCTTCACCAGGTCGACGCCCTCAGCGCGGAGGTAGGCGTGGAAGTCGTGGTAAAACCGGTGCGCGTCGTCGGGGTGGATCAGGCGGAGGTTGCGGGACTCGCCCGGGTTCCAAGGGCGGATGTTGCCGCTGTTTTCGATCGTGCGGTAGCGTTGGCCGAGCGGGCCGTCGGGGTCGATTCCGCACCAGTAACCCTCGAAGGCGTGCCAAATGCCGAAAAGGCCCGCAAGCCCCTCCGACTTGATCTGCTCGATGACCGGCCCAAGTCCCCGGGGAAACTTCATCTTGTTCGGCGGAAAATCGACGAGCTTCTCCTCGCGGTTGTCCAGCCAGCCGTCGTCGAGAATGCACCAGCCCAGGGGAACCCCCTTGTCGCGGAAACTCCGCAAGCCCGTGAGGAGCTTGCCTTCGTCCACGTCGCCGTAGAACGCGTCCCACGTGCACCAGCCAAGGCCGTGCGGAATCACGTCGTGCTTCTCCTCGGCGAGGCGAAACGTTCCCATCCGGTCGCGGAGCGCGGCCATCACCTGCCGCACAAGCGAGTACGGCTCGTGTCCCTCCGCGATGAGCAGAAGCTTGGCGGGGGATTCGTCGCCGGCGGGGGATATGCGGCCCTCCCAAGCGAGGGTAAGTGTGTCCCCTTTTCCTCGGAGCGACGCGCGAAGATCGCCGCCGACCAGCGGGAGCAGCAGGGTGTAGCGGTGCTTCCCGGTTTCGGCGAGGAACATCTGGCCTTGTACGATTGACGAGTAATCCACCTTGCCCTTCGCGACCTTCCCGACCTTCGGCGACATCCAATA
>JBBRUM010000034.1:0-14606 GCA_038247815.1 Tepidisphaerales bacterium
ATGGGGCCGGGGTCCATGGGGCCGAACTTCGGTCCGAGTGGCAGGCCGCCGGGGTATCCACCGAATCTTCCGTGGCCGCCCTCGGGAAGCGGGGTGCGTCCGGGCGATGGCGGCGCGAATCCGGGATCGCCGGCCGGGGCGGGCGGTCTGGAGGATCCCACTCCGTTCCTTGATCCGGTGACGGGCGAGGACATTCGCGGCGACTCGGAGTTTATGGTGCTGGTGTTTGTTGTGGTGGGGAACCCGCCACCGGCGGCCGGCGAGGCTGCGGCAACGCCGCCCACGCCGTAAGGCTCGGGCGTGCGGTCGTGTCGGAAGTTGTTGTTGCTGGGTTCGGTTTTACCAATTAATTTCGAGAGCGAACACCATGGCGGTGGATACAAAGCGGATCTTGACGGTGGCGAAGAAGAACGGTCTGGCGATCGCGTCGGCGGTGGTGGCGCTGGCGGCGTTGGCCGTGCCGTTTGTGCTGGCCGACGGGTGGGTGTCGGAGACGAACACCAATCTCGACGCGCGCGTCAGCGCGGCGAAGGCCGTCTCGGACATGGGCAAGAAATCACGCACCCTCCCGCAAATGGAGCCGGACGCGACCGACAAAAAGCCCCTGGAGATGTTCCCAAGCAAGTCGGTGATTGAAGGCGGCGAGGCGGCGAAGAAGCACCTCGCGGGGCAGGCCGAGGCGATGCTCAACGAAGCCCTGAAAATCAACGTCCGCCGACCGCTGCTCGAGGACGTTTTCAAGGCGACCCAGGCGCAGTACCGCGGGGCGGCGTCGAGGTTTCGCGACGCATACAAGGAATTCATGCCCGCCGGATTGACCCTGATGGTCAAGGGCGGCGTGCCCCTCACCGCCCAGGAAATCGCCCTTGACGTTGCAGCCGTAAAGGACCGGATCCAGCGCGAAAGGGGCGTGCGGTCGGGCGGACAACTCCTTAATCAGGACGAACTCCAGCAGTTGCGGCTAAAAGCCGACATCGAGGTTCCGCAACAGCGCCGCAACAGCGTGGCACTCGGAAATCAGGTGTACCTGAGCCTGGACACGTGGACGGTGGACCCGAACATGTCGTCGGGGGCGTCGTTTCCCCTGCCGGATGTGGTGTGGTTTGCGCAGTTGGGGATTTGGATTCAGCAGGAAGTCGCGCGGATCGTGCTTTCGGCGAACGAGGGCAGTCGCAACGTGTTCGAGTCGCCGGTGAAGCATTTGGTCAAGGTGAATTTTACGCAATACAGCCAGCAGGCCCCGGCCGGTCCGTACATCCTGCCTGCCGCGGTTGTCGACGCATCGGGTGGGGCTTCTTCGGCGGGGGCGCCGATGACGGGGCTGGATCCCGCCGCGGCGATCACTCTGAGCAAGGGCGCCTTTTTGACAGGACGCCAAGCGACCGGGATGTTCGACGCGGTGCACTTCCAGATGGTCGTTCGGGTGCGGGAGAGCGACGCGTCGACGTTCCTCGCGTCGATCCCGCGGGGCAGACTTGTCAACATTCTCAACGTCGAGATGTCCTCGATCGACTCGGCGTCGGAGTCGGCTGCGGGATACATTTACGGAAATGAGCCGGTGATTCAATTGGTGGTCGAATGCGAGATGCTGTTTTTGCGGCGTTGGACGGAGGGGCTCATGCCGACCCGTGTGAGGCAGCTCGTGGGAATCGACGCGGCACCGGCTTCGTCGACGCCGTAGCGGGGAGGTTCGACGCGGGAACGTGCACAAGGGGCGGGATCAGGGTCGGGTCGTATGGCGGTTTTCGGGTTCGGAAGTGTTTGGTAGCGAGGTGAATTATGAGCAAGGCTGTTGAACTCCTCGAGAAGAATGTTCAGTACATCACCCTCGGATTGGGCGGGGTATTCGTACTGTTCATGGGTTACCGGTACATTTACCAGTCGCCGTCGCGCGAGCTGGACGGGTCGACGTTTTCGGCTGGGCAGTTGGACCCGCACGTTGCGGAGCGGTTCGTGCCGGAGCTTGAAGGCAAAATGAATGCGAGCGGGCGGCCGGAGATTGCCCTTCCGACTTTCGTTGGCCCGTTCCGCGACGCGTTCGCCGGGCCGACGACCAACCCTGTCACACCCGGCTGGACGCTGGCGCGGGGGCTGACGATCGACCTACCGACCTCGGATGGCGGTCCGGGTGGGGTGCCGGTTCGCCCGTCGGGCTCGCCGGACGCGCCGGGCAACCCCGGTGCGGTGGTGGTCAAGGTGGCTCCGACGCTGCCGGCGGGGATTCCGATCGGAACCAGCACGGGGCTGAGCACGGTGAATCTTGGCTCGCTGGTTGCGGCGGCGATGGCGGGGCAGGGCGTGGTTCCCGGGGCATTTCCGGGCGGTTTTCCGGGTGAACCGGGTTCTGAGTTCGGGTCGGGCGGGCCGGGTGAAAATCCCGGCGCGGGCGGCCCACCGGCACCGGGAGCGCCGAGGGTGCCCTCGGGTCGGCGCGGTCAGCCGGCGGCGGGCGGGCCTGCGGCATTGGCGAACCCGGGCCACTCGGACCGGGCGTGGGTGACCGCGGCGTTTGAGATTCCGGTGGACGAGATTGCAAAGGAGTTCGAAGCGTCGGACGTTCCGGCGGGGCTCCAGTCCTCATTTTTGCGCGTCGAAGTGCAGCGGGAAGAGCTTCAGTCGGATGGGTCTTGGAGCGGGGCAACAGTGGTGCGACCTCTCGTCGGTTCGCCACTGGCCGCCAACCCCCTGCCGCCGGCACCCAATGCAGCCGCCGAAGCCAACTACCGCGCCTGGGCCGAAGCCAACCAGACCGAAATCCTCCATCCGGGGTTCTACAGCGTCGTCGGCGGCGCACTCTGGAACATGCCGGGACAGGCCACCAACGTTGTCGCCGGCGCGGCGTTTGACCCCCTGAAGTACCTCACCGGTCCGATCCCGGCTGAGTTCAGCAAAGAAGAGCGTGACGCGGTCCTCCGAGCGCGGGCGGCCGAGGCGAGCAAGAAGGCAGCCGAGGAACGCCAGAAGCGCATCGAACAAAACCGCAACCGACCGCCCCCGGGCGGCGGATTCCCCGGCGGCCCCCCCGGATTCGGTGGCGGCGGTCGTGGCGGTGGTCCCGGAGGCGGGGGTGGACGTGGAGGTGGGGGTGGAGGTTTTGCATTTCCGACGCCACCGAAGATCTCGATGGCTGTTCCGCCGGGCAACGCATTTCCGGGTGTTGAATTCCCGGGGGGCATACTCCCGGGCGGCGCGTTAGCCGGCGGAGGGCTCGCCGGCGGCGGGCGGGCCGGCGGCGGGCTAGCGGAGGGCGGAGTTCTGCCGACCGTTGCCCGTGGCGCAGGTGCCGGGCTCATGGGCGAATCAGCGGGGACGGGCGGACTCGTCGCTCCGTGGCCGGGGTTTGAAGGCTTCGGGCCGGGTGAGAACCAGTGGCGATTGATGGTTCAATCGGGCGGGCCGCCCCCGGGTGTCGGGCCTCCGTCGCAGCGCCCGCCGGGTTATCCGCCGAACCTGCCGTGGCCACCGGGTGGGTTTGGGCTGCCGAGATCACCGGGCGCGATTGCCCCGGATGAAGGTGATGGACAGGGCCAGCCGCCGGCAGCGGTTGAACCGGTCGGTCCGAACCTTGGCACGATCCCGCAGGGACCGTTCGATCCGGCCATGTGGCAGGGCGGAAACATCATCACCTTCCAGCACGACGATACCGTCTCGCCCGGCAAGAGCTATCGGTATCGAATGCGCTACCTGATGCTCAACCCGGTGTACGGCCAGCCGGCCGGGGCCGCCGACGCGAAGATCGCCGCCCAGTTCAGGTGGGAAAGCGCCTGGAGCGACTGGACCGGCGTGGTCAACGTGTCGTCGAAGCTGAGCTTTTTCGTCTCGTCGCAGATCACCACCGGGGCCAACGCGGTTCAGATGGAGATCTTCCAGTTCATCAACGGGAGGATGTCCAGCAAGACCTTCGCCGTTCAGCCGGGCGACGAGATCGGCGGAACCGACGCCAACGCAAGGGAGTTTAAAACCGGGTACGCGCTCGTCGATATCCGCCGTGACGCGGCGAAAAACGAGAACTATGCCCTGATCATGGCGCCTGATGGAAACCTGCTCCGCCGAGATTTCAGCGACAAATCGTCGCAACGGTACCAAGACCTGCGAAAGCAGGTTTCGGCTCCAACCCCGGTCGGTGCGGCGGGCAACTGATTGGCTCTTTTGCGTAAACAAACGATCCCGTGCGTCGCAACGAGCGGTGCCCGGGATTTTTGTTCTGCCACCGCGGTCGGCTTGTATCGTCCGGAATCAATTGGTATCCGCGACGTTCCAGTTGTTTCAAACCTTGTGATAAGAGGGACTTAAGTTGTCCCGGGCGCGAACATTTTCTAAACTCTGAAACCATGAGTGCTGCAACCATCGCTTCCACGGCCACCGGAAAAACGATCACCGTTCGAATCAAGCGTTGCGACGGGCCCAACCAGCCGTCGCGATGGGAGGAGTTCAAACTCCCGCACCGGCCGAACATGAACATCATCTCGGTGCTTCAGTACGTCGCCGCCTATCCGAAGACCACCGAAGGCACGGATACCACCTCCCCCGTGTGGGACTCGGGCTGCCTGGAGGAGGTCTGCGGGGCCTGCACGATGGTGATCAATGGCCGCGTCCGTCAGAGCTGCTCGGCACTGGTAGACAAGCTCTCGCCCAACGGCGAGCCGATCACCCTCGAACCGATGACCAAGTTCCCGGTCGTCCGCGACCTCTGGGTCGACCGGTCTCGCCTCTTTAACGACATGATGAGGATCAAAGCTTGGGTTCCGATCGATGGCACCTACGACCTCGGCGCCGGCCCGCCGATCTCGCAGGAGCTGCAGGAGGAGCGATATCCGCTGTCGCGGTGCATCTCCTGCGGGTGCTGCTTGGAAGCCTGTCCGCAGTACACGCCGACGAACAAGTTCGTGGGTGCGGCGGTGATCTCGCAGGCGCGGCTGTTCAATGACCACCCCATCGGGGCCGCCCTCAAACCCGAACGCCTGGATGTGCTCATGGACGAGGGCGGGGTGTACAACTGCTCCAAAGCCGGCAACTGCGTGCAGGTCTGCCCGAAGCAGATTCCGCTTCTGGAGAGCATCGCGGCGGTCCAGCGGCAGGTGACCGTGCACCTGGTCAAGAGCTTTTTCACCAAGTAGCCACTGCCCAGGGGCGGCAGCGTTCGCGTTGACCACGGGGGGACGGGTGTTTACGGTGGCATGTATGCTTCGGCTGACGCCATACGGAACGAGGGAATTGGTCGCGGGTACAGTGCTGCTGCTTGCGGTGGCGGCGGTGCTGGGCTGGCTGTGGTGGCCGCTGTCGCTTCTGGCGCTGCCGGTGTTCGTCTGGCTGCTGGCGTTCTTCCGCGACCCCGTCCGAGTGATCCCCACCGAGCCGGGGGTCATGGTCTCCCCCGCCGACGGAACGGTCTCGGACATCACTGAAATCGAGAACGACCCCCGCCTCGGCGGGCCGGCCGTGCGGATCGGCATCTTCCTCTCGGTCTTCAACGTGCACGTCAACCGCTGCCCCTGCGACGCCCGGGTGCTCTCGGTGACGTACAACAAGGGCAAGTTCATCAACGCGATGAAGCACCATGAAGCCTCCGAGTTCAACGAAAACAACACCGTCGTGCTGGCCGACCCGCAGACCGGGGCTCCCATCGCCATCGTGCGGCAGATCGTCGGCCTCATCGCACGGCGGGTCGTGTTCCCCAACAAAGTCGGCGACGTCCTCCGCCGCGGGGAGCACATCGGAATGATGAAGTTCGGCAGTCGCACCGAGTTGTACGTTCCCCGTTCCGCCCAGCCGCTTGTGCTCGTCAAGGTCGGCCAGAAGGTCAGCGGCGGCAGCGACATCATCGTGCGCCTCGGCAAAGCCAGTGCCGTCCGATCCGGCCTCGCCGCGATGTCCGGGGCGGACGCTTGAGCGACGCTCCCGGCAGTTTCGGGTCCCGCGAAACCTGGCGAGAGCACCGCCGACTCCGTTTCCGCCGCAGGGGCCGCCGGGCGTACATCCGCAGCGTGTACTTCCTGCCCTCGATGGCGACGCTGGGCAACGCCGTCTGCGGCTTCGGCGCGATCTACGTCGCCGCGCTGACCACCGACCAGTCCGCCGGCGACCCATGGACCGAGTTCTTCGCCCGCCACAGCTTCGTGGTCGCCGCATACCTGATTTTCGCCGCCATGATCTGGGACGCCCTCGACGGCCGCCTCGCCCGGTGGACCCGGCACACCACCGACTTCGGCGGCCAGCTCGATTCCCTCGCCGACGTGATCTCCTTCGGCGCAGCCCCCGCGTTCCTCGCCCTGCAGGTGTTCAAGAGCGACGGGCCGCAGGGCGTTCCCCCGGAGGTGTCCCGATTGATTTGGGCGGTGGGCGCGTTGTACATGTCGTGCGCCGCCATGCGCCTGGCGCGGTTCAACGTCTCCAACGAACACGGCGAGCAGTCGCACTTTTCGTTCCTCGGCTTGCCCTCGCCGGGTGCAGGCGGATGCGTAGCCGGGTTCATTCTCATGCAACAAACACTGGCGGCTACCGGTGCCGAGAGTTGGCAGGGGGTCATCGCAGCCGGTCTGCTCTACTCCCTGCCCGTCGTGGTGCTCGTGACCGGCCTGCTGATGATCTCAAACATCCGTTACCCTCACCTCGTGAACCGGTACATGCGGGGCAAAAGGTCGCTGGCCCGGCTCGTGGCCGTCTTCGCGCTGCTCCTGCTCCTGGTCGTCGCCCATCAGGTGACGGTGGGTGTGGGCACGCTGGCGTATGTGCTCTGGGGGTTGCTCGCGTGGGCACTCGTCGCGGTCCGCCGCAAGCCATCGCCGCTTCAACTTCCGCCGACCTAGCGCGCTCACTCCTTTACCGCGCCCCGCAGTGGCGGCAGAAAATCCCGCTGCAACAGCAGAAACAGCAGCAGAATCGGCGCGATCGCCAGTACCGTCGCCGCCAGCACCGCCGTCCGCTCCGCCTGCGTCGCAGCCGTCCCCGCCAGCAACGTCACATATTGCGACAGCAACTGCCGCTCCGGGCTGTGCAGCACCAGCGTCGGCCAGATCACCGCGTTCCACGCCGCCGCGAACGACAGCATCACACACGCAGCCGTCGTCGGCCGAACCGCCGGCATCGCGATCCGAAAGTACACCCCCCACTCCGAACACCCGTCCACCCGCGCCGCGTCAATCAGCCCCAACGGCACAGCCAAAAACGCCGCCCGGTACAACAGCACCCCTAGCAAATTCAAACTCGCTGGCAAAACCACCGCCCAATACGAATCGAACATCCCCAGCCGAGTCACCACCTCCCACCCCCCCGGCAAGAGCAACTGCGGCGGCAACGACGCCACCGCCACAATCCCCGCCGCCAGCGCCGGCACGACCCACCCCCCACCGAGTCCGCGATGCACCGCCATCACGTACCCCGCCATCGACGCCACCAGCACCCCGCCAAACGCAATCACCGTCGCCAGCAACGTCGATCCCGCCACCCCCCGCAGAAACGCCAGATCCGACACCAGCGCCCCGTACGGCCCCCACCCCAACGCCAGCGACCGCACGACCAAATACGCCAACGGCAGCCCAGCCGCCAACGCCGCCGCCCCCGCAAACAGCGTCGGGCCAAGTCGCACGCGCTCTAAACCATGCTCACTCATGTCGCCCCCCCAACCGCCCCCGTCCGCCGCACGAGCGAGTAACTCAGCCCCGTAACAATCATCGCCAGCACCCAACCAATAGCCGTCGCATACCCGAAATCCCCCTGCTCGAATGCGACGGAAAACAAGTACATCGACAACGTCAGCGCCGCATTCCCCGGCCCCGCCCCACCGCCGCCCCCCCCGGTCTGAAACAACAAAAACGGCAACTCGAAAAGCTGCAATCCCCCGATCGACGCCACCAGCGCCACAAACGCCAGCGTCGGGCCAATGGCTGGAAGCGTGATGTGCCGAAACAGCCCCGCCGCCGTCGCCCCGTCCATCCGCGCCGCGTCGAGCTGCTCGGGGTCCACCGACTGCAGCGCCGCAAGCACATACACCGTCGCGTACCCCGCGCTCATCCAAAGGCTCGCTACCAGTACGATCGGCATCGCCAGCATCGGCTGGGCGAGGGGGTCAAACCCCATCGGAAGCAGCCCGGAAAAAGCCCCGGTGTCCCGCGCCAGCAGCATTCCCAGCAGCACCGCCACGTAAGTCGCTCCCACGAGGTGCGTCGAAAACAGCATCGTCCGAAACAGGCCCCGCGCAAACACCCCCCGCCGATTCAGCAGCAACGCCAGCCCCACCGAAACCGGAACCAGCAGCGCCACATACGCCAGCGTAAACCCCAGCGTGTTTACCAGCGCAAACAGTAAAACCCGGTCCGAAAGCAGCCGCCGAAAGTGCCCCCCGCCGACGAACCCCGCCCCCCCACCCCCCGCGCTTCCTCCTCCGCCGTGAAACGCCCACCAGACCGCCCTGGCCAGCGGAACCGCCGCCACCAGCACAAACAACGCCACCAGCGGCGCGAGCATCGCATACGCCGAACGCCTCATCGCGGTGCGCCCCCGAGCGCTGCCCACCGGGCGTCAAGACGCACCTGCGCGGCTGCCAGAAGTCTCTCCGCAAACGCCCGCGTCGCCCCGGGATCGCCCTCCGCATGGCCACTCACCACAGCCGACGTCACCCCATTAAGCTCCATCTGCACCGTCGGATACAGCGGCGACACCCGCCTCGCGGCCGCCGGTGGCAACGCCCCAGCCAGCGCCGCGAGAAGTCGCCCAACGGCTTGCCCACCGTAAAACGGCTCGGAAGCCGTCAATCGCGGGTCGCCCCATGTCTCCGGCAGCACCGGCAGCACCCGCGTCGCCAGATACCGGTCCACCGCAGCCGAGTTGTCCGTGTAAAGCAACTCCAGCAGTCGCCACGAAGCCTCCGGATCCAGGGCGGAAGCCGGAATCCCAATCCCCGTCCCGCCCCACGTCGCCGTGGGCGCGTTGTTCTCAGTCAGCGAGAAAACCGGCAACGGACGCATCCGCAGCTTGCCCGAAAGCTCGGGCGCCGCCCGCTCGATCAGCCCCGCCCGCCAGTCGGCAGTGGGCAACATCGCAAGTCGGCCCGCAACCAGATCCCCTGCAGTGAGCTCCACCGACCGCGCCGGCGGAACCCCCGCCCGACCCACCCATCCGGCGTACGCCGCGAGCGTCTCGGCGATCCGCGGGTCGCTCAGATCCGGCCTCCCCCCTGCCGAGATCAGCTCGACCCCCCGCTGCTGCAAAATCAGCAGCACCACCGACGCGTTCGCCCGCGGCCACTCGATCGCCCGGTGTGACGCCTGCCCAAGCTCCGCCCGCGCACGCTCGTATGCTCCGCACAACTCCGCCAGCTCCCCCCATGTCCGCGCCACCGTCGCATCCAACCCGACCTCGGCGAACAATTCCGGCTGATACGTCAGCGTCGTCGGATGAATGTCCCGCGGAAGCAATCGCTGCACCCCCGTCGTGTCCCGCCACACCGCCAGCCGAGACTCCGGCAGCGACCTCGCCCACGGTGCGGCTGCCAGTCTTTCGCCCAACCCCACCCACGCCCCCTCCGCCACGCTCGGCGACAAAAAATACTTCCCCACCGACCCCATCTCCGTCTCCACCAAATCCACCGGCCCCCCTTGGATTCCCACCCCGCCCCCCCCACTACCCTTGTCCCTACCCCCCGCCGCCATCGACAACGCCATCACCCTCACATCCAGCAACCGCACAGGCACGCGCCGAACCTCCACCGACCTGCCATCGACCTCGGCTGGGAACGAGTCAGCCGAGGCCCTGTCGAACGTCCATACCACCAACGCCCCGCTTCCCGCCGGCTTGCCCGTCAGAAACAGAAACACCGCGCCGACCGCAGCGACGACCAAGAGCACCCGCGAAGATTTTCCGAAAGCGTCGATCACAAGGTATGCATCGAAATCTTCGCGACGGCGAAAACGTTGCGCGATTGAACCACAAACGCCCCCTACCCACACGGGTTCCCCCTCCCGCCGTAAGCGCTGTTTGCGACGCTGAAAGTCGGAAACCCCCTGCTGACGATTGCATCAGAGGCATTACCCATTCCCCCACAATTGGACGGAATGGCGGGCTTCTAACTGTGAAAAAGCCTTTCATCACCGAAAATTGGCGAGAAAAATGGAGAAATAGTAGTTGATGGTGGCCCGTCCCGTCGGCGACACTCTACCCCGTGAGAGGGAGTGTCTGTCCGTCTGCAATCTGCACGACAGATTTTCGGTGAGGTAGTCCCGCTCGGGATCTACCCCTTCCTCTCTGCTGTTTTTTCCCTTCATGGGTAGGAGTAGAGAGATGAATCGTAAAATTGCGTTGGTTGTAGCGGCGTTGGGCGTGGTCGGGGCGGGTTCGTTGGCGTCCGCGGAGGTCGTCTACGCGATCACCGGAGCCGCCGCAGGCAGTTCACTCATTCAGTTCGACTCGGCAAGCCCGGGTTCGGCAATTTCGATTGGTAACCTGACGGGTATTCCGGCGGGGCACTCTGTTCGCGCGATCGACTTTCGCCCTGCGACGGGTGAGCTCTACGCCATGAGCACGAATGCGACGAACGGGTACAACATCTACACAGTCAACCTCTCGACTGCTGCCCTTTCTTTGGTGGGCGGCGGGACCACGACGACGGGGAACTTCCCGTCGCGCGTTTCGATCGACTTCAACCCGGTGGTGGACCGCATCCGCGTGGTGACTGGGAACAACCTGAATCTTCGGATCAACCCCGTCACCGGCGCTTTGGCCGCGCAAGACGCCAACATCGCCTACGCCGCGGGCGACCCGAACAACACTGCGCTCGCCGCCTTCCCGGCCGACGCCGCATACTCCAACAACGTCGCCGGCGCAACGAGCACGACAATGTACGTGTTCGACTTCAACCGCGACGTGCTTTCCACCCAGGGTTCGCTTGGTGGCGTCATCAGCCCGAATACGGGACAGCTCTTCACGGTCGGCGTTGCCGTCGGCCTGACGGATCCGACGGGCTTCCTCACCAACGACGCCGGCATTGGCTTTGATATCTCGTCGCAAACCGGAATCGCCTACCTGAGCTACCAGGACGATGAACCCGGTTTCGCCGAGACCTTCAGCACGATTAACCTCTCCAACGGTCTTGTGACCCCCATCGGGGCGTTCAACGGGTTCAACGTAATGGACATCTCAGTCGCAATCCCCGAGCCGTCGGCGCTCGGGCTGCTCGCTGTTCCGGCGCTGGCGCTTGTTCGCCGCCGCCGCGCCTAAGGGCTTGGAGGAGCGCATTTAGGCAGTCATCGCGACCGGCCCGGGTAACCCCCGGGCCGGTCGTGTTTTTGGCCAAACCCAATCCCCACCCGAAGTCCAAGCCCGGGGTTACACTCCACACATGCCGCAAATCCTCTCTTCCCCACCGAAGGTCTCCCCCGCCATGGCGCGGGAGCAGATTCCCTACGAACCGGTGTGCGCCATTTTTCGCCGCTATCTCCATGGCGAAAAGCTCAAATTCACCCCCGAACGCGCCATGATGCTCGACGCCGTGCTCCGCCGGACGGGCCTGTTCGAGCCAGACGATTTGACCGCCGACCTGAAGGTGCTCGGCCACCGTGTTTCACGCGCAACGGTGTACCGAACGCTCACCCACCTGCAGGACGCCGGAATCTTGCGACAAATCTTTTTTGACCAAAAAAAATCCCACTACGAAGTGGTCGCTGGCAGGCAGATGTACGACCACCTCATCTGCATCTCGACGGGCACGGTGATCGAGTTCAATTCGGAAAAGCTCAAGAAGCTGCGAGACGAAATCTGTCGCGAACACGGATGGAATCCTGTTTCCCATCAATTTCAAATCTTCGCGACCTCGCCAGACGGTTTAAAGCCCGCTGTTTCACAAAAATCAGCAAAGTGAAATGAAAGTCGCCACGGTCAAGATTAGCAGCCGGATCTTGCGGTCCCAGTACAAAGGATGGAGAAGACCGTCGAGCATGGTTATTAAGAATCTACCCCACCGGAAGAGGAATGGAAGTGGATTCGGCGATTCGACGCGTTAAACGGGATTGGAAAGTTCAAGCCAGAGAAGGGGTCCCGATTGGGCGACCACCCCCTCGGATGGGGGGGGTGAGTTAGAAATTGGGGAGGCGGGGTGCTAAACTTTGCGGAAGCGAACGTTCACTGACTG
This sequence comes from Tepidisphaerales bacterium, assembly GCA_038247815.1. GTDB lineage: Bacteria > Planctomycetota > Phycisphaerae > Tepidisphaerales > Tepidisphaeraceae > JBBRUM01. The sequence goes on from JBBRUM010000034.1 coordinate 12,122, forward strand.
GTTTTGACGGCCGAGTTGACAATTTTCAGGCATGAAATTGAACATTTGCGTCCGGTGAGGCGTAGATCTAGGAAAGGACCTGCAACATCCTGCATCGGCGGTCGGTATCTGCCAACGAGGGGTGCGACGGGGTTGTGGATCCAGTGGAGCAGTTTTTTTTAATGAAGAGTTGAGGGAGTTGGAGCTTCTGGAATAAGGTTTCCGGACCAACGTGTGAAGTTATAGAACATTCCTCGAGAAGAGTCGTAATAGAAGCTTATGTCGAATATCACAATGCCATCGTCGGTTGTCAGTTCAGGTCTCGCGGCCCTTCCGTTGGTCGGAGATTCTTTGTCGTTCCCACAGGTGTTTGACCACATCGCCAAGTTGCTTCCGCATGCGACCGGCCTGCTGGTGACACTTGCGCCGCGGGGCGGGTTGCAGATTGTGCAGCCGCAGCGCGTTTCCGAGCCCTTGCTGCGTGCATATCACCGCGAGTTCTCCCAAGAAGACCGTGTGGCGTGGCAGGCGCTGGTGACGGGTCGGGCGGTGGGATCGTCGCGGGTGTTTGAAAAGGGTGATGACGAGACTTCGGCGTTTTTGGGGCGGTTTTTGCGGCAGCATGGCCTGCGGTACTACGCGGCTGCCCCGGTAAGCTCGCCGACGTTTGAGGGTTACACAGGCGTCATTTGGTTGGGTAGAACACAGGAGCAAGGTGATTTTTCCAACGAAGAGCTTTCGACCCTCGAGACGCTGGCGAAGGAACTTTCGGCGTTGATTGATGCGGTGCGTGCCAAGCGTGTTCCGGCCGAGTTTGATGTATCGCTGCCGTGGTTGCATCGGTTGTCGGCGCGAGCGTTTGTGTTTGATGCACGACTGAAGCAGGTTTTGCCGGCTGCCAACCCCGAGGGGTTGGATGGAGTGCTGCATGATCACATGATTCGACAGGCGCGGACGACTTTGGACGAGCTGAAAGCCAAGAAGGAAGTCACGGACCGGGCGGCGTTGCCGGACTCGGACGGAGACTTGTGGACATTTAAGGTGGCGTCGTACGAGCAGCTTCCGGCGTTGGGCGAAGGACCGTTTGTGTTTTTGAACCTTCAGCCGCAAGCTTCGGACTGGGCGGCGCTGTCGAACAACGACTTCCAAGCCGATAGTGAGATCGCCCGACTTCTGCCGTCGGTGCGGTTCATGAGCAAAGAATTCCGTTCGTCGCCGACGCTGACGGACATCGCCAAACAGGTGCACCTCTCGCCGTTCCACTTCCATCGCCGGTTTACCGAGCTGATGGGACTGACACCGAAGCACTTCCTGTTGGAGTGCCAAATCGACGAAGCCAAGCGTGAGCTGGTGACGAAGCAGAAGCCGCTGCCGCAACTGGCGACGGACTGCGGGTTTGCCCACCAGTCGCACTTTACGAGTCGGTTCAAGCAGAGCACGGGCCTGACGCCGACGCGTTGGCGCCGGCTGGCGCAACGGCGGAGTTCGACCGAGCAGTAAGAATTGATGATCCAAACGAAGGGGCGTCGTTCCACTGGGACCGACGCCCCTCTTGTTTTTGGTGCACGGGCGTGCGGTGGTGGCGTAGGGTTGGGGGCAGTGGCAACGGGTTTGGGAACAAGGACGTGTATGCGACTTTTGGTGACTGGGGCGAGTGGTAAGTTGGGGCGGCAGTTGGTGGGATTGCTTTCGGCGCGGGGGTAAGAGGTAAGGGGTATCGACTTCGCGGCGAGCGCTTTGGGCGGGGTAGAGGTGCTGGATTTGCGGGATGTGGCGGGCGTGCGGAGGGCGGCTGTGGGTGTGATGTGGTGTGTCACCTTGGGAATTTGCCGACGCTGGGGGCGACGACGGAGAGCTTTGCATCTGGGTTTTCGAACAATGTGACGGGGACTTTTAACGTGGTGGAGGCGTGCCGTGCGGAGGGCGTACACCATGTGGTGTTCGCGTCGAGCGTGCAGGTGTACGGAGTTTTCAGCCACGAGATGCGGCGGGCGGACGGGAGGCACGCTTATGTGAGCCCCACGTACGTACCGATCGACGAGTCGCACCCGCAGACGCCGGTGCAGCCGTATGCGTTGTCGAAGAAGCTGGGCGAGGACATCGGGCGGGCGTATGTGAGGGCGGGGTCGATCCGGTCGTTCGTGGCGATGCGGTACACGGGGATCTGACGGGAGATCGGGCCGCCGAGAGTTTTGCCGCAGTTGATCGCGGGGAGCATGGTCAGTTACGTGCATTTGGCGAAGGCGGCTGTTGCGACGCAACTGGCGGTGGAGGCGGCGCACGCTGGGAGGTTGGTGGGGTTCCGGGCGTACAACGTGGCGGCGCGACGGCCGAGGTTCGAATGGACGCGGGAGATGTTCTAGCGGACCTACGGATCGATGCCCGAGGTGAGGGGCGGATTGACGCCGGACCGGAGCCTGATCGACACGGCGCTGATCGAACGGGAGCTGGGGTGGGTGTCGGAGGGGGTTCCGCCGGCGACGAGGGTTTAGGGGCGGAGGGGTTA
>JBBRUM010000035.1:0-14358 GCA_038247815.1 Tepidisphaerales bacterium
GGAAGTTTTACGGGTGTCGGGAGTGTCATGACGAAGTAGCCGGGCTCGCGGCGATTCGGTGGGACGTGCGTGCGGACGGGGCGGAGACGGTGGCGATGTGCGGGGCGGGGTTTTCGCTGCGGGAGTATCTCCACACCCGGGAGAAGTGCCCGGGGTGCGCAGCGGCGCGGAACCCGGGGTGTGTGAGGCACCGGCACTTGTACTTCAAGGGGATGGGGGTTGATTCACCACCCGCCGGGGTGCCGGCTTGAGAGGCGAAGGGCAAGGAGGTGGTATGGAGCGTGGAAGGGTTGAGAAGCGGGGAATGTGCGCTTTGGCACGGCCGCGATTTTAGCATTTCGTTGGTCGCCGAGCTGCGCGATGTGGTCACGCCGAAGCGCCTCTGTGTCTCCGTGTCTCCGTGTCTCAAGCCGGTACCCCGGTGAGTGGTTAATCTTCGACTCCGTCACCCCGGGCTGCCGTGGATCAGGAGGAAGACTCCGGCGACGGCGGTGAGGGTGCCGAGTAGGGCGCGGGGGGAGACGGTTTCCTTGCCGGTGAGAACTACGACGGGGATCATGAGGATCGGCACGAGGGAGACCATGGTTTGGGTGACGCTCGGGGAGACGTATTGCAGGCTGATGGTGAAGAGGGTGACGCCCAGGAACGGCCCACCGAAGGCGCCGAGGGTCATGTAGGCCATGGCGGGCGCGTTTTTGAGGGCGGCGAGGGTGTCCTTCGTGCGACCGGCGAGGACGACGACAAGGATGAACAGGGGGATTCCGGCGAGCATGCGGACTTGGCCGGTGGCGAAGGCGTTGTAGTTGCCGGGTTCGAAGGCGCGGGAAGTGAGGACGGCGCCGATGCCTTGGCCGGCGGCGCCGAGGAAGGCGAGAAGGATGCCTTGTGAGCGGAGGTTGGGGGGGAAGGGTTGGGGGGTGTTGGCGGCGAGCGGGCGGCGTTCGGCTACGACCCAGACGACGCCAGCGAGGGTGACGAGGATGCCAACGATGGGCAGTATGGAGAAGTGGAACTTTTTGAGAAGGATGGCTTCGGCGATGAGGGCGAAAATGGGGGCGGTGCAGGTGATGAGCGCGCAAAGGCGGGCACCGATAAGCACGAACGCGCGGAAGAGCGTGATGTCGCCAAGGAAGAAACCGACAAACCCCGACGCCAGTAGCCACGTCCACTGGTGCGGCGTGGCGTCGGTGGGCAGGGGTAAGCCGCGGGTGACCGTGGTGGCGATGCAGAGGAAGACGAACGCGAGCACGAGGCGGATGAGATTGACGGGGATCGAACCAGCGCGTTTTCCGGCGGCTTCAAAGGCAAGGGAGGAGAACGTCCAGCAGACGGCCGTCGCCAAGCCGTAGAGGATGCCGAGCATGAGTGGGGACATCGGGAGAAGGTGAGGGACGAGGGCCAATGAGGGGAAGGGGGGAGGGTAGGCGGTTGTGGTGGGGGATCGTGTCAGGGGGGTTGCAGGATGGCTGGCGGCGGTTGCACGGATCGGAGGTCGGGGGTGAGGGCGATGCGGGCGTCGAACACCCAGCAGGCGCCGTCATAGTGGTAGCCGCCGACCTTCTCGAAATAGTTCAAGATGCCGCCGTCGAGCTGGAACACATTGCGATAGCCGAGGGATTCGAGATACGGCGCTGCCTTTTCGCAACGGATTCCCCCGGTGCAAAACGTGACAATCGGCGTGCCCTCGCCCGGCGCGGGGAGAACCCCGAGGTGCTTGGGGAGGTTGACGAAATCGTCCAGCGGAAGCGTGAGAGCGCCCTTGAACGTGCCGTGCTCGGTTTCGTAATCGTTGCGGGTGTCGAGGAGAACGACGGGGCGGCGCTCGTCCAGCCACTGCTTGAGCTGCTCGGGGGAAAGTCGGGGCGAAGTCCGGCGGGAGGGGGAAATGGCCGGCTGGCGGAAAGAGATGATCTCCCGCTTCAGGCGGACGCGCAGGCGGGTAAACGGCTGCGTGTCGGAGTACGAATCTTTGGTGACAAGGTCCTCCAAGCCGGCGAGTGTGCGGAGGTGGGCGAGGAATGCGGAGGTCGAGTCCACTGCGGCGGCGAGGAAGAGGTTAACGCCCTCGGGGGCGAGAAGAACCGTGCCCAGAATGCCGTGGTAAGCCGCGCGGGCACGGAGGTCGTCGCGGAGGGCAGGGAGGTTCGTGAGGGGGGTGAACTTGTACGCGGCGATGTTGAGGATGGGGGGGTGGGTTGAGGATGGGTCGCCGCAGTTGTGCATCGGTGCGGAATCATAGCAATGACTCGGGTGGCGTCGGGGACACCTTTTGTCGCATTGGGAACGCGAGGGTGGTGCACCAGATGGCGGCGGTGAGGAAGTAGTAGTTGGCGAAGGCTTGTTTGCTGAGGAAGAACAGTACCGGGACGGCCAGGGCCAAGGCGAGGGGGAAGGGTGTGCGGCGGAGGAGGGTGAGGGCCAGGGCCAACCCGGCGGCTGCGACGAGGGAGAGGAGCTCCGGGAGGCGGTGGCCGGTGAGGTGGAACACCAGTGCAGGCAGGGATAGGGCGTCGGGGCGGAACGGCTGGCGGAATTGGAGGGCGACGGCGCTGGACCAGAAGGCGGGAAAATCCCAGAGCACCAGCGGGAGGGTGAGAAGGCTTCCCGAGGCGAAGGTGAGAAGCAAGAACTTCGAGGTGGAGCGGCGCGGAAGAAGCAGGGCGAGGGGGGCAAAAAGGGCCATATACTGCTTGGCGGAGAGAAACAGCGCGAGGGGGAGGGCGGTGAGGTTGGAGCTGCGGTGGGCGGCGAGCGCGGTCAGCAACAACGATCCGACCAAAACGGGTTCCGTCCACCCCCACTCGATCACCCAGGGCAGGCGGGGCGCGGTCAGCAGCAACGCCATGGCGAGGGCGGATGTGCGGGTGCCAAGCGCGAGCACAACGAGAGTCGCGGGGACGACGAGCCACGCGAGGTGGGCATATCGAAAGTCCCCCAGCACCCACTGGGCGGGGGCGACGGCGAGAAGGGTTGCGGGCATGTACGGAAAGCCGAAGAGCAGGCGCCCGTCGGCGGCGGCTCCGGGGGCGTAAACCCACGACTCAGCCGGCGAGTACGGGTTTGGGAAGGTGAGGCGATATGGGTTCTGGCCGAGCAGGAGAGCGGTGGACGCGTCGCGCTGGAAGTAAAACACGTCTACGCGGGGGGTCATATTCGTCTGGATCGTCCACACCCCCGCGAGGACGACGCATACGGCGAGAAGCAGAAATACCCATGGCACGAATCGCAGGCGGACGAACGCGAGAGACATCGCCAGCACGATCACAGCCGACCACGCCGCGTAGTGCGGCCAAGCCGACACCACCGACGTAAACATCACGTCGTTCAACGGCGGACACGCCAAAAGCAGCCCACCCTGCACCGCAACGCCCACCACCGCGAACCCCGCAAAGACGGTCTCAGGCACCGCGCCGCGAATCACAAGTGCATGGCCGAATAACGCTAGGGCGAGGGCGACGGTGGCCACGGCGAGGGGGGAAAACAGCCCGTTCGTCAGCCAGACGGCCGTGTTGAGCAACACGATGGCGACGATCACGGGGAGGGCAGCGGCGGGGATGGGTGTGGGGGCCGACACGATGTTGACAATGTAGCCGGGAACCGCCGCCGGGGGTGGGGCGCGGGCGGGCGCGGTGTTATCTTGGGCGGTCCATGTCCACCGAAAAGCTCGTCTCGGAGTTTCGCAACCCGCCGTCGTCCTTCCGCCCCCAACCTTTGTGGGTGTGGAACGGGATCGTCACGCGGGATTGGATCTCGCGGTCGCTGGAAGACCTCGCCGGGGCGGGGTTCGGCGGCGTATTCGTGCACCCCAGGCCGGGGCTGGTGACGGAATACCTCTCGGCGGAGTGGTTTGCCCTGTGGCGATTCGCGGCGGGGGAAGCCAAGCGGCTGGGGCTGGAGTGTCACATTTACGACGAGAACTCGTTTCCCGCCGGCTTCGCCGGGGGACACGTTCCCGCCCGCAACCCGATGACGGTGGCGATGTCGCTGCGGGGGCGGCTGCATACCTCGTTGCCCGTGCGGACCCAAGGGACGATGGCCGCCTTCCGCGTAGCCGCCGACGGGAGCCTAGCGGGGATCGCCGCTGGCGAAATCGAGAAAACGATCCGCGACGACCGGGCCACCGTGATGACCATGGACCTCTCCGCCCGCGCCGGTGACATGTGGCAGGGCGGGTTCGCGTACGTCGACCTCACCCTCCCCGATACAACCCGCACCTTCCTCGAAACCACGCACGAAGCATACCTCCGCGAGTGCGGCGCGTTCTTCGGCGACGTCTGCAAGTACGCATTCTCGGATGAGCCGATGCTGCAGGGCCACGGCGGCCTGCCGTTCTCCCGCTACCTGCAAGCCGAGTTTCGCCGCCGCCACGGATACGACATCGAGAGTCGCCTCGCCGATCTCCCCGCCCCCACCGACGCCGGACGCGAGGTCCGTTTCGACTTCCAGTGCACCGCGCAGCACCTCTTCGAAACCCACTTCGCCGCCCGCATGGCCGAGTGGTGCGGCGCACACGCCCTCGCGTTCACCGGACACTTCATGGAGCACGAATGGCCCGATCCGTCGTCGCACCCTTCCGCAATGTCGCTGCTGCGGCATATGCCCGTTCCGGGCAACGACCTCCTCGGCTTCCAGTTTGATCCCACGAAAGACCCCGCCCACAACGGCCTGTGGCAGCTCAACCTCGCCGAACTGCGATCGGTTGCGGCGCAGACGGGGGCGGAGCGCGTCCTCTGCGAAACCTGCGGCGGCGGCGGATACAACTACACGCTGCGAGACTTCAAAGCCTGCGAGGATTTCGCCATGGTCGGCGGCGTCACCCTCGTCAACCCGCACCTCGTCCACCAAACACTCACCGGCGCCCGCCGGTACGACTGGGGCCAAACCATCTCGCCACACGCGCCATGGTTCGAAGCATATCGGGGACATGCCGACCATGTCGCCCGCGTGCAGACCGCCCTGCTCGCCGGAAAGCACGCGTCGCGTGTGCTCGTCATGATGCCCACCACGTCGGCTTGGCTGGAGTTCGTGCCGCCCTCGTTGCGTACGCCGGGACACGTCGACAAGCTCGCCGAGATCCGCGCGTCGCAGGTGTCGCTCGTTCGGCTTCTTGCGTCGGCGGGGGTGGACTTTGACCTCGGCGACGAGCTGATCCTGCGGGACCTGGGGCAACTCGCCGGGCAACGACTGGGGGTGGGGCAGGCGCTGTACGACGTGGTGGTGATTCCCGAGGCGTTTGCCAACGTTCTTCCGACAACGTGGGAATTTTTGGTGCAGTTCGTCGACAGCGGTGGACGCCTTCTCGCGCTGAGGGAGGACGTCGAGTTCATGGACGGTCGACGCACGGACCCGGCTACGACGCGCTGGACCGACCTGGGCGAAACCGCCCGGCGAGTCACCCGCGACTCGCTCGTCCTGGAGATCGACGCTCTCTGCCCCCGACGCGTGCGTGCCGAGGGGGCCGAAGCGCTTCCCCCGGGGATCATGCACCTCGCCAAGGTGACCCCCACCGGCCAGACGGTGCACTTTTTCGCCAATCCGTATGACACCCCCGCCGAGTGCGTGGTATTGATGGACGGCGAGGCGCTGGCGGGCTTGGATACGGGGACAGGACATGTGGCGGCCTGCGACTTCGAACGGAGGGGCGGGGCCGTGCGGACGTTGTTGACCCTGCCGGCTCGGGGACATGCGCTGTTCCTGGCGGGTCGAGCGGCGAGTTTGCCCGCGACGGCGAAACGGCGGACGCCGGTGATCGCCGACGTTGCGGCGCGCGATTTCGGCGTTCGGCGGAGCGCGGAAAACCTGCTGGTGCTCGACTTCTGCGACGTGACCTCAGCCGGGGGGGCGTCGGCCGTGGGGGTGCCGTGCATTCGCGCCGAACAGCTCGTCTGGCGCGACCACGGCAAGGAGCGCAACCCGTGGCGCTGGGCGGTGCAGTATCGGCGGACGTACCTCGACGCGGTGTTCCCCAAGCCTTCCGGGTTTGAGTTGACGTACCGCTTTGAAGTAGCCGAGGGCGTGGACACGCGGGGGTTTCGACTGGCGGTGGAACGGGCGCACCTTTACGAGCTGAGCCTCAACGGAACGCGGGTGGACCCCAACACCGCGGATAGGTACTTCGACGAGGAGATGTCGGCGATGGCTATCGGGCACGCCGTGCAGTTCGGGGAAAACGTGCTCAAGCTGCGTGCAAACCGGATGCACGCTCTCTGCGAGGTGACTCCTCCCTATGTGCTCGGCGAGTTCGGGCTGCGAAGCGCCGAACGGGGATTCACGATCTGCCCTCCGGCCGCACTTCACCGGGGGCCACTCATCGGACAGGGTCTGCAGTTTTACAACCGCGGCGTCGAATACAGTTTCGAGTTCAAGTTGGCCACATCGGCGCGGCGACTGGTGGTCTCCACCGGGCAATGGTCGGGCTCGGTCCTCGGCGTGCGAATCGGGGACACTTCCGGTTGGGCCACCATGTCCCGCGACGAGGTCGTGCTCGATGGCCTGTTTCAGGCTGGGAAACACGTTCTACTGCTCGACCTGCGGGGGCCGTTCAAGAACCAGATGGGTCCGTGGCACAACGACCAGGGTCTGCCGATTCCGTGGGCGTGGGAGGTCGTTCCAACCGTTCCGCCCGCGGGGGAGAAGTACAAGCTCACCGACTGGGGGCTCGCGGCGGGAACCGCAGCAATGCCACGCCTGCGGGCCGAGAGTTAGAACAGCTCGGGTTCTTCGCCACCCAAGGCGCCAAGGGACGGTCCCTCCGGCCGAAGGTAAATCGGATTCAACGAGAACCCCGCCCTGCCGGGGGGCGTGGCGACGGTGAACGCGGGCGTACGACTGGGGCTGTTGTTGGCGCGTGACAACTCCGTGAAGGTGGATTCGACTCTTGCCGAGAGGATGTACTGCCCAGGGGCGATGGTCCTGGCCAGGGCGATGGGCAGTTTTAGTTTCAAGGTCGCGCCGGCTTTGACGGCGCGGGTCTGGCGGGCGGTGCGAAGGACGACTTCATTGCCGCCCGACGTGGGGCGGGCGACGAGAGTCACCGAGAAGGCCCCACGCGTGTCGAGTGATCCGGCGTTGGAAACCGTGAGCACCGCCGTCGACTTGAACCCCGGCGCGACCGTCGCTGGGAGCCTCGCCGCGGTGAGAACGGAATCGAGGTCAACGCCATCGGGCACGATGCCCGCGACGCGCAGCTCGGTTCCGCCCGTCGTCGGTCGGGTCGCGACGAGGCGGACCGCGCCCCCCTCGATGGCGTTGACTTGACCCTGTCTGGACTGGGCAAAGTCGTCGAAGGAAGCGGTCACCGGCTGGGCGGCGGAGGTGCCCGTGGGAACGGCGACGACGACCAGGGGCTGGCCGAAGTTGAAAAAGCGGTCGGGAGCTCCCTTGACGTCGAGACGAACCAGTGTGACGCCGAAGGATCCGTTCTGGAACGCGGTCGAGCTTGACGCCGTGGTGAGCGAGATCAGCACGCGCCCGACGGCTTGCACGACGATGCCCGAAACGGTCGAGACGGTCGCTCCGGGCGAGGGGAGCGCCGCAAGGCCCCGCGCGAAGGATCGGTCGACGGCGCCTCTGGCCGTGATGCGGAAGATGACGCCCTGGGACGAACTGCCGTCGGCGGCGCCGCGAACGCCGCCCGCGTAGATCGCGCCCCTCGGGCCGAGGCCGGTCGGGGTCGCGGGCACCGCTACGAGTGTGGTCACGCGGTCCTGCGAACCCGCCGCAGCCGGCAGAAGCAAGAGACCCTTCCTCCCGAACTTTGCGTCGAGGTTTCCAGCGGGATCCAGTCGGGTGATGAGAAAACGCCGGGGTGCTCCGGGGGTTTCCGCTGCCGCGCCGCCGAGCACGAGTTGTCCGGTGGGAAGCAGCAGCGCCGTCGAGAACGAAAACGCACCGCCCCCCGGAGACAGGTTCGGCAACGCAACGCCCGCCACGCCGAAAGACGCGTCAGCCGAACCGTCGGGCGCGACGCGAAGGACGAATGCACGCGACTCCGCGTCGGTTGCGGTGGTGGCGCGGTTCGCACCGACCACAAGCAATCGGCCCTGCGGGTCGAGCTGGGCAAAGCGCGGCGTCACCACCTGCCCGGCGAGGCTGGTGGGGGCCAGCAACGAGATGCCGCCCGACGCGAAGGACGTGTCGAGCACGCCGCCGGGAGTGATCCCAAGGACGAACGCCGTGGCCCCGCCACCGGTCGGGTCCAGTGAATATCCGATGGCGAAGATCCGCCCCTGACCGTCGATCAAGAGTGAGGTCGCCACGTCGAAAGTGCCGCGGAGGTCGACGATCAGCCGGCCATCGCCACTCGGGCCGAACGTCGTGTCGGTCGATCCGTCGGCCGCGGTGCGGACCACCGTTACATTCCCGTCCGTGTTGAACCCGACGGAGACGATGCGGCCGCCGGGAATCGGCTGCGAGGCGGTCGTCGTAATGGCCGCTCCCGCAATGACGTTGACCACCACGCCGTCGCCGCCCCCGAACGTCGAGTCCAGCGAGCCGACAACGGGCGGCGGGGCGAAAATCGCGAACAGCGCCGAACTCCGCGTCGCCGAGCCCACACCCACGCGAACCGTGTATTCGCCGTCCAGTCGGTCCGGCGGGACGGTAAGCCCGGTGACATCGATCGTGCCGCCGCCCCCCGCCGCGATGACACCGACCAGCCTGGTTCCGAGGATCACCGTCGACCCGTCGAACGAAACAAGCTCGATCGTCGCCGTGCTGGGCAGTGACGCAACCGTCCCGGAGTTGGAGACCGTAAAGCTCACCGGCAGCGGGCCGCCCTGAGTGGCTTGGCTCGCGCCAACAACGACCGACGAAACGCCGAGCGTGGCGGCCCCGAACGTGAACATGCGAACGCCAAGGGCCTGTGCGGGCGTCTGGAAGCCGAATGAATCGGAGATGGCGTTGTCGGCGAGCGCGAAGGTGAAGTCGCCCCCGACGAACCCACCCGCCGGTTGCACGATGGTGTAGAACGCATCCACGGCAACGGACGTGCTCCCCGAGAATCGGGAGAAAACGACATTGGCTTGCCCGCCGCCGGGGAGGGTTACGGTGACGTCGGAGCTTTCAAGCGACGAGCTGTTGATGGACCTTCCCGCCGCCGGGGTAATGGTGAGGAAGAACTCGATTTGGTTCGCCCCCGCCGCGGGGTTGGCGGGCGAGCTGAGCACTACGGTCGGCGCTCCGCCGAAGGTGTAGGTCCTTCCGCCCAGGAGCCGACTGGGTGTGACCGCGCCCGCGGTGTCGGCGATGGCGTTGGTGGCGAGGCTAAACGAGTACGGCCCGCTGGTAAATCCACCCGCCGGCGCCGTCAGTGTGTACACCACCTGCAGGGAAACGGCGGGGTCGCCGGTAAACCGGGAAAAGGTGACGGTTCCCGCCGGTGCGCCCGACAGGGTCACGGTGACATCGGCATCGCCGAACGACGCCGTGTCGACCACCCGCCCGGAGAAGGGCGCGACGCTGAGGGTGAACTCGAACTGTGTCGCGCCCGTCGCGGGGTTCAGCGGGGCTGTGAAGTTGACCGTCGGCGGATTCTGAACGATCGGCGCGTTGAACCGCACCACCCGTGCAGACCGCTGCGCTGCCCCCGGCTCCGAAATCCATCCGCCCACCACCGGCTGGCCAAGCGGGTCGACCACCAGCGACGAGAACCTGTCGCTGGAGTTGGTGGAAGTCGCGTTGGTGTTGTTTCCGAAGTTGCCGTCGAGTGCCCCGGCCGCGTCCAGTCTGCCGAGGAACGCCGCCCCGCGGTTCTCGCCGACCACGATGTATCCGCCGATGGCGTCGTCGGAAATGTCATAAATCCCCGAGCCACGAAGGTCCTGCGTCGGCCCGAATACCACCCCGCTGTTCCCGAACGACACCACCGGCGTGCCGTCGCCGTTGAGCAGGAGCATGAAATACCGCGCCTCGAAGTTCCCGCCGTTCTGCACAAACACCGAACCGCCCACCGCGATGCGGTTGTTGGCCAGGCGCACGATCACCCGGGGGTCGATGAAATGACTGCCGCCGAGACCCAGAGTCGACGCAAGGGGCTGGCCACCGTTAAACCCGGGCACTGCCGCCGCCGCCGAGCTCAACGACGTCACCAGCAGCCGCGAGCCTTGCTGCGATGACGCGAACGACGCGAGCAGCGCGCCCCCCGCCGAGTCACCCGTGACAGCCGTAAAAGTCTCCGTCGACTGCACGAACCCGCTCGGGCCAAACCCGCTCCGTAAACCGTCGAGCCCAACCCGAAACACGTCGCCCGACGAACCGGCGATGAAAACGCCCGACCCCGTTGAATCCAGCGCGAAGCGCGGCCCTGCGAAACCGCCGAGGTTGTTCAACCCCGGCGGAAACGTGATCGGCTGAAACCCGCCCGATCCGAACGTCGTGTCGAGCGTGCCGGAGGCGTCGAGTAGGGCTAACCCAAGCTGGAGACCGCCCGTCCCGCCAAACCCGACCAGAATCCTTCCGTCGGGCAGGGGCATGAGCTTGAGCGACGTCGCGGAAAAGTGCCCGCCAGGGCCTTGGTTCACCAACTCCTCACGCCCCAAAAGCGCGCCCGCACCGCTGAACCGGGCGACAAAACTGCGGAACACGCCCCGACCCTCGTACTGAGACTGGAGCGCAACAATCCCGCCCGCAGCCGTGCGAACGACGGACTGCGTTTCGACCGCCCCACCGGCCGTCTCCACAACAGTCAGCGAACCCGGCAGGCTGCCCCCCGCGTTAAACGTGCCGTCGAGAGATCCGCCAGCCGTATAGGCACGAACCTCCCGCGGGGTCTCTTCGCCGCCGAGGGGCGTCGGGACGATCAGAAACCGGTCATCCGGCCGAAACGCGACCACAGACCGAGCTTGAGGTCCCTGCAATGACACGTTAATCGTGCCGCCACCGCCGAACGCGCCGTCGCGCCCGCCGCCGTTGAACCGCGCAAATACCACTGAGGTCGTGATGTTTCCCTGGTCGGCGGCGGAAACAATGAAGCTGCCGTCGGCTCTCGGGAAAACCTGAATCTCCCGCGCACCCAAAAGTGGAACACTCACCGCCACGCCACCATTGAACGCAGCCGACGTCGCGCCCGTCACCGTGTTGAGTCCTACGACCGAGTACCCGTCCGCCGTGCTGGCAAAACGCCCACTGTTGGCCGACGGATACACATAAAACAGCCCCTGCGACGTGTCCTCAATGTCGCCCGCGGCGAACTGCGTTGCGAAGTACCGCACTCCCCCGACGCCGAACCCCGTGTCCACCGTCCCATCTGCCGAGAGCCGCGCAATCCCGTTGTCCGACGGCCCGAACACGCCAAGGTAAATCCGACCCTGCCCGTCCAGGTCAAGGGTGCCCAGCGCTGCGGCAACCCCGGTAAATCCCCCGACAGCGTTGACCGCGCCGACACCACCAAACGTCGTGTCGAGTTGCCCGTTCAGCGCATTCACCTTCAGGAGCGTCGAACTCCCGTCGGCGGACCCGGAAAGCACCATGATCCTGTTCGGGCCCGCGATCGTATAAAGCTCGATGTCGGTCACAGTCTCGGCCGCCAGCGCAGTCCCACCCCGCGTCGTCCCCGCGTCAAACGTCTGAAACCCGCCCGTGCCAAACTCCGCGTCAATCACGCCCGACGGCTCGATCTTCACCAACAGCACGTCAGTCGACTCCGCCACCTGACCCCGCGAAATCCCCCCGCCCGCGATCAGCGACCCGTCCGGCAGGAGCACCAGGGACCGCGCCTCCGTCACCCGCTCCAGCGCCGTAAACGTAAACCGCCCCTGCTTACCGAAGGCAGTGTCAATCTGACCCAGCGGCGTGATCTTCGTCACCGCCAGCGCGCCGGGAAGGTCCTCAAACAAAAATTTCGAGCTCGTACTCGTTCCGTTTACCTGCGACAGATAAAACAGCGACCCGTCCGTCGCCAGCACAGACGCCACCACTGTCCCGGGGATCCCCGGGACCTCCGTCCGCACTTCGCCCTGATTTCCAAAGCTCGTATCGGGAAACCCGGGAAGCCCCGTCAGCAATCGACGACCCTCCAACCTTTCCATCTTCGGCATCGGTCCAGACATCTACCAACCTCCGTGTGTCGCCACAACCTAACAAAATGACAAGCCACTGGGAACCAGAACTCGCCGCACAAACTCGACTCTTTCCAGACCCAATGGCATTGGCTGCAAACCTTTGGTCTAATCGACCCGTTCAACACCTCGAGGAGCCAAGCTGATGACCGGTTGGAAACCCTGGGCCGCCGCCTGCGCCATCGTCCTGATTCTGTGGATGCTTTACCCCTCGCGCCAGCTCGAAGGCCAGACCTCCGACGCCAACGTCGTCGAGATCGTCTATATGGGACCCGGCGGTCCACTCGCCAACGCCCTCGACGACGCCGTACGCGAGTTCGAACGCCGCTCCCTCGAAGCGCACCGCAAAGACCCGACCAAACCCATCTACCGCGTCGTCTCCGGTCAAAACGCCGCCCGCGACCAAACCGCCGATCCCACGCGCTTCCTCGTTTCCGTCGCCGGCGGAATGCCCCCGGACGTCATCCACTTCGACCGCTACGCCATCGCCGAATGGGCCGCCCGAGACGCTTTCGTCCCCCTCGAACCCTACATCCAAGCCGACGCCGCCGCGGGCCGCGAAGACGCCGTCCGCGAAGACCGCTTCTACCCCGCAGCCTGGAACGAAGCCCGCCTTGACGGCAAGATCTACGGAATCCCCAACTCCATCGACAATCGCGCTCTTTTCTACAACAAAGACCTTCTCGTCCGCGCCGGATTCGTCGATGAACAAGGCAACGCCAAACCCCCGAAAACTTGGGACGAGCTCAAGCTTTACACCGAAAAACTCACCGAACGCGATGAAGATGGAAAGCTCGTCCGCGCCGGGTTCCTGCCGAACTACGGAAACGCCTGGCTTTACATGTACGGCTGGATGAACGACGCCCAGTTCATGACCCCCGACGGCAGAAAGGTGTTACTCAACGAACCCGCAGCCGAGCAAGCGCTGACCTACATTAAATCGCTTTACGACGTCGCCGGGGGGTACAAGCTGGTGAGAGGCTTCGAATCCGACTTCCAAGGCGGCAAGCTCGACCCGTTCATCACCGGAAAAGTCGCGATGAAAATCGACGGCTATTGGTCGATTGCGAACATGACCAACTTCGCGCGCGACATGAACTTCGGCGTCGCCCCGCCGCCCCGGCCGGCCGAGATCCTCAAACGCGATGGCAACGTCTCCTGGACCGGCGGCTGGGCCTACGCGATTCCCAGCACCGCCCGCAACAAAGACGCCGCGTGGGAATTCATCCGGTTCATGGTCTCCCCCGAAGCCGTCAAGATTCGCTTCGAAGCCGAACGCGCCGCCGCCGAAGCCCAAGGCCAAAACTTCATTCCC
Source organism: Tepidisphaerales bacterium (assembly GCA_038247815.1). GTDB lineage: Bacteria > Planctomycetota > Phycisphaerae > Tepidisphaerales > Tepidisphaeraceae > JBBRUM01. Next base: position 13,372 of record JBBRUM010000035.1, read on the forward strand.
CCCCAAGACCCCCAACCCGCCATCAACGACTGGGCCAACGAAAAGTACGTCGTCGGAAACCGCCAAATGCTTCCCAAGTTCGCCGACGCCGTCCGCGCCTTCAACGACCTCCTCCCCGTCGCGCGGTTCCGACCCGTCACCCCCGTCGGACAGCTCCTCTGGCAGGAACACGTCACCAGCACCGAAAACGCGCTCTACGGCAACCTCTCCCCCCAAGCCGCCCTCGACGAAGGCACCAGGGAAGTCCAACGCGCCCTCGACAAGTTCCTCGCGCCGCCCAAAGGCCTTGCCGTCACGAACTGGAACATCTTCTTCGTCGTCTACGCCCTGATCGTCGCGGTGGTCGTCGCCGTCGTTTACGCGTTCGACACACGCGTAGGGTTCAGGCGGGCCGCCGCCAAACTCCTCCCCGGTTACAAAGGCGGCGAAGCCGTCATCGAAGGCGCCCGCGGCGGGTACATGCGCAGCCAGTGGGCGGGGGGCGTCGTCTGCGCCCTGCCGTGGATCATCGGATTCCTCATCTTCGGCGGCGGACCGATGCTCTTCTCGCTGCTCATCTCCTTTTCGGACTACGACATCCTTTCCGCCCCGCGCCTGACCGGCGTCGGCAACTACACGCGCCTGCTCACTGAAGATCGGCTGTTTTACGTCGCCCTCTGGAACACGCTCTACATGGTCATCGCCGTGCCGCTGGGAATGGTCGCGTCTCTCGGTATCGCGCTGCTGCTCAATCAGTCGATCAGGGGCATGGCTGCATGGCGCACCATGTTCTACCTCCCCGCCATCGTGCCTCTCGTCGCCGCCAGCGTGCTGTGGGTCTGGATCTTCAACCCCCAAGGCGGGCTAATTAACATGATGCTCGCCTCGATCGGGCTTACCGGCCCGAGCTGGCTGCAGGATTCGAGCTGGTCCAAGCCTGCGCTGATCATCATGGGCCTCTGGAGCGCCGGCGGCGGAATGATCATTTGGCTGGCGGGCTTGAAGTCC
>JBBRUM010000036.1:0-14275 GCA_038247815.1 Tepidisphaerales bacterium
GATGGGGGCGTGAGCGCGGGGCGGGGAATCATGGTGATCCGGGTCAGCACCATCGAGGATCCCCGGCTGGGGGAATACCGCGAGATCCGGGACAAGCCTCTGGTGGACCGGGGGCTGTTCCTGGCCGAGGGGGAGCACGTGGTGATGCGGCTGCTGCGGGCGGCGGGGGCGGGCGAGGTGCGCGTGCGGTCGGTGCTGCTGGCGGAGAAGCGGGTGGGAGAGGTGCTGCCCTTCGTGCCGGCGGGGGTGCCGGTGTTTGTGCTTTCGGGGGAGGAGGTGAGCCGGCTGCTCGGGTTTGCGTTCCACAGCGGGATGATCGCGTGCGGGGTGGTTCCGGCGACGGCGAGGCTCGAGCACGTTGTGCCTCGGACGGGGCGGGCGCGGGTGGTGGTGCTGCCGGAGATCGGATCGGCTGAGAATCTGGGGACGCTGATCCGTCTGTCAGCCGGGATGGGGGCGGACGCGGTGGTGCTGGGGGAGCGGTGCACGGACCCGTTCCTGCGGCGGACGGTGCGGGTGTCGATGGGGACGGTGTTCGGCGTGCCGCTGGTGCGGTCGGGGGACATCGTGCGGGACCTCGTGAGAATGCGGACGGAGATGGGGATTGAGACCGTGGCCACCGTCCTGCATCCCGGCGCGGAGGTGCTCGGGAGCTTGGCTACCCCGGACCGGGTGGCGGTGGCGTTCGGGTCGGAGGCGCAGGGGCTTACCCAAGCCGAGGTAGCGGCGTGCGGGAGGAGCGTGACGATCCCGATGACTGCGGGGGTCGATTCGCTGAATGTCGGCGTCGCCGCGGGGATTGCGATGTGGGAGTTGTTCGGGCGTGGGCGAGCGGGGTTGCCGGTGGGGCCGGCAAGCTCAAAGAACTGAAACGACTGAAACTATCCAACTCACTACCATGATTGCTATGCGGAAGATTCAACTCGGCCACTCTCCCGACCCGGACGATGCGTTCATGTTTTACGCGCTGGCGCAGGACCCGCCGCTCATTGAAACGCATGGGTGGCGGTTTGAGCACGTGCTGCAGGACATTCAGACGCTCAACGTGCGGGCGCGGTCGGCTGAGCTGGAGATCACGGCGATTTCGATCCATGCGTTTCCGTACGTCGCCGACAAGTACGCGCTGACCAGCTGCGGGTCGTCCATGGGCGACGGGTACGGGCCGATGGTGATCGCGCGGGAGGACGGGCCCAAGACCATCGCCGACCTGCGGGGGAAGAAGATCGCGATTCCAGGCAAGTTGACGACGGCGTTTCTCACGCTGCAAATTCTGCTCGGCAAGGGTGGCGAAGCCTTCGACTTTGAAGTGGTGATGTTCGACGAGATTCCCAAGCGCGTCGCAGACGGAGACTTTGACGCCGGGCTGATCATCCACGAAGGACAACTGACCTTCCGGCAGTTGGGGCTGGAGTTGGTGGTGGACCTCGGCGCCTGGTGGAAGACGGAAACGGGCCTGCCCCTGCCGCTGGGGGGGAATTGCGTGCGGCGGGACATGGGGTTGCCCGCAATGCGGGAGATCACAGCCGTTCTCAAGGCGAGCATCCAGTATTCGCTGGACCACCGGGATGCGGCTGTGCGGTACGCGATGAAGTACGGGCGGGACCTCGATGTGGCACTGGCGGACAAGTTCGTGGGGATGTACGTCAACCACTGGACGCTGGACTATGGCGACGTGGGTCGCACGGCGATCACGCGGCTGCTGGCGGAGGGGGCAGAAAGGGGACTCGTGCCGGCGGTCGGGGAGATCGAGTATTTGTGACGGTCAAAGTACCTTGAGGACCAGAAGGGTGCGATCGTCGCCGGGGGGGGTGGGGGTGGTGAAGGTGTTTACTGCGGACTCGATGCGTTCCAAGATTTCAGCCGGAGTTCCGCCGGGGCGTAAGGTTTCGGCGAGGCGGGATTCGCCGAACTGTTCGCCGGTGGGGTTGGCGGCTTCGGCGATGCCGTCGGTGTAGATCAGGAGGATGTCGCCGGGGTCGAGAGTGATTCGGTTGGAGGTGTATTGGGAGTCGGGGAAGATGCCGATGGGGACGCCGGCGGCGTCTTTGATTTCGGTGACTTCGCCGGATCGGGCGGAGAGGAGCATGGGGGGCGGGTGTCCGGCGCGGGAGTATTCGAGCGAGCGAACGGAGGGTCGCCATCCGGCGATGAAGGCTGTTACGAAGTTGTCCTCGATGCGTTTTTCGCAGAGGTGCACGTTGGCGAAGGTCATGACACGCGCGATCTCTCCGACGGGACTTTGGAAGTTGGCAACCGAAGTTGAGGGGTAGGCGCTGATGATGGCTGAGAGCATGGCGGCGACGACGGCCGCGGAAATACCGTGGCCCGAGGCGTCGGCGACGATCAAGCCGAAGGCGTCGTCGTGGAGGCGCTCGAAGTCGACGAGGTCGCCCCCGGCACGGTCGTACGACGAGACTTTAAAGGCAACCTCCAAACCGGCGATATCGGGGGCGGCCGACGGGAGCAGGGCCCGCTGAATCTTGGCGATGCGGTCGATTTCAGACTGGATTTGGTGCTGCACTTCGACCAGCCGCTGCGTGGTGGCCATGGACTCGATGACGGCGCCGACGAGGTTCGAGCGGAGTAGAAGATCCTCGAGCGGTAGGCCGTCGAAGACGTCAGCTTTCTCGGCAAGGAGCGCGACCCACTCGGGCTGGCCGGCGGTGTAGATCGGGACGGCGGCCATCGCCGTGTAGCCGATGAGGGCGGCGGCGAAGGGGTCGTCGGCGCTCACCCGGAGGTTGGTGTCGACGCGGGCGCGGTGGAGGGAGGCGGCAAGCCTTCCAAAAAGGCCGCCCTGCGACGGGACACAATCGCCGACCAGGAACGGACTGCGGTTTGGAACAACCTCGACGTCGTCGTGGCGGCGGAAGCGGGTGAGAAAATATTGGCCGGGCGCGGTGCCGTCGAGGACAAGCTCGGCATATCCCAGCGGCGGATACGTGTGGGCCATCGCGGCGAAGTAAAGATCGAGCACCTCGCCGGGAGACTTGGCGGCGTGCATTCCGCGGACGAGCTGCTCGAAGACCTCGAGGCGGGAGGTGTCGGGGGTCGACGACATGCCCGGAGGATAGGGGCCGAGATCGCTGCGTAAAAAAGAAGAGGCGCGGCGCCCGAACCGGGGACCGTGCCCCTCCGTGGATCCGGGAGAAATCAGCCGGGGTTGCGGGGCGTGCCGGAGGCGGCGACCTCGGCGTTGTTGAGCTGAAGGCGCATGAGAAGAAGGGCGGCACCGAGCTGACTGTCGCGTTTGATGAGGTCCTCAGGGGTGCGGACGACGGGGCGGCTGATGGCGCCGGGGCGGGTCGTGGGTTCGGGGGGCACTTCGCCGGTTTGGCGGAGGACGTCGAACTGCATGCGGGCGAGCTGTGCGGTGACCATCTGCTCGGGGGTCATCTCGACTTTGACGTCGGGCTCGACGCCCCAGGTCTTGGAATCTTCGTCGCGGTGCAGCGAACGGCCGGAGGGAAGGTAGTAGTGGGAAATGGTGAGCTTGAGGAAGGCGTTGCGTGTTCCGACGTCGAAGGGGAGCTGGACGGAGCCCTTGCCGTATGTTCTTTCGCCGACGACGGTGGCCCGGCCGAGGTCCTTGAGCGCTCCGGAGACGATCTCGGCGGCTGAGGCGGATTGCTGGTTGACCAGGATGACCATGGGCAGGGTCACTTCGTCGGGGTCTGGGCGGGCGGTGGCGGTGGTTTGCTGCTGGGGGGTGGGGCGGTCGGCGCGGGTGGAGACGATGACGCCGCCGGTGAGGAACTTATTGGCGACGTCGATGGCGGCGGTGAGCAGGCCGCCGGGATTGCCGCGCATGTCGAAGATGATTCCGCGGGCGCCCTTGGCTTTGAGCTCGGCGGCGACCTTGTCGAGTTCCTCGGCTGAGGTGCGGGTGAAGTCGGTGAGGCGGATGTATGCGATGCGCTGATCGGAGTCGATGAAGTAGTCCCAGCCGCCGCCGGGCTTGAACATGAAGCCCTTCAGGGAGGCGACGCGGATGGTGTTGCGGATGAGGCGATGTTCGCGGGAGGTTCCGTCGGAGGATCGGATGGTGAGGTTGACGGGTGTTCCAATTGCGCCGGTGATGATGCGGACGGCTTGGGTGGTGGTGATGCCCTTCATGGGCTTGCCGTCTACGTGGGTGATGATGTCGCCTGCTTTGATTCCGGCTTTAAAGGCCGGTGAGTCTTCGATGGGGGAGATGACCTTCAGCGAGCCGTCGTCGTCGTTTTGGATTTGGATTCCGACGCCGGAGAACTCGCCCTGGGTGCGCTTGTTGAATTCCTCCCATTGAGCGGGCCAGAGCATGGAGGAGAAGGGGTCGAGGGAGGAAAGTGCGGCGTCGGAGAATTCGTAGACGACGACTTCGTCGGGGAGTTGGAGGATGGAGCGGGTGGCGTCGAAGAGGTCTTTGTAGGCCTTGGATGCGGTGAGGACTTCGGTGCCGTTGGAGGAGGCTTTGAGCTTGGCGTCGAGGTTGTCGAGCACAGCGGCGAGGGCGGCTTTCTTCTGCGCGTCCGCGAGGGCGGGGAAGGAGACCTCCAAGCCGTCGGTGGTGAGCAGCGCACGAACGCCGGAGAGGCCGGTGGTCATGAGTTTGGTGAAGTTGACGTCGCGCCAGTAGTTCGAGCGGACGTCGATCAGGGCGCCCCAGAACATGTCGGGCTTGATCCCGCGGAGTTCCTCGCGCCAGCTGAGTTGGAACCGGAGGTCGATGGGACGGGTGGAGGGGTCTTCGGAAGGGCGCGAGGCCGGGGGGAGTTCGGGGCGGAGGATGGCTTGGATTTCGTCGACGGCTTTGGCGTCGTCGGTCATGAGGTCGCGGAGGCGTTCGGGGGCGTAGAACTGGAGGAGGCGGTTGGCTCGGGCGACGCTTTTGAGTTTTTCGCGCCAAAGGGGTTCGTTGGGTTCGACTTGCGCGAGGTCGGCGTAGAGGCGGATGGCCTTGACCCACTGTTGGCGTTCCTCGGCGGCGGCGGCGAGGGTGGTGACGCGGGAAATGAGCTCGCGGGTGATGGGTTCGTTGGTGAAGGCTGCTTTGTCCTCGGCCAAGACGTGTGCACGGGTGGCGAAGTCGATGGCGGCTTCGTCTTTGTGGGCGGTGACTAGCTTGGCGAGGTCGGCTTTGGCTTCTTCGAACTGTTTGCGGCGTTCGTCGACGAGCACGGATCGCTGACTGGCAAACTCTTCAGTCCAGCGGTCGAGGCGTTGCAGCTCGGCGTCGGAGGACAGTGAGGCTGCCTGCTTGAGGAGCGTTGCGCCTTGCTCGAAGTCGCCGTCGCGGATGGCCCGGAGTGCCCGGCCGCGGAGGTCGGTGGCCGAAACCGAGGTGACCTGCACCGCCTCTTGGGCATGCACCGGACCCACACCACCCAATCCGGCGAGGGGAATGAGGGCGGCGAGCACAAGGGTCGTACGGCGGAGCAAGTTTCGGGGAGACTTAATGGGAATCATGTTTCCTTTCGCGCATGCCTCGCGAGGGGCCAGGCAGCGGAGATTGCGACGGAAGTGTGGTCGTGGATATCAGTTGTATCGGTTCGAGAACGGATCGGTTCGGGCGACTTGATCAAGGTGAGTGCTTGCTAGCCAAGATTGGTTTGTAGGAATGGGAGGTCTGAAAGGAGTACGTCAGGCGAGGTCGGGCGGTTCCAGCGGGAACGGCGCAAGACGACGATCTGGGGGTACTGGAGTGCAGCGGAGGCTGTTCATACTATCACGACCTATGTCTACGCCATTGCAGAAGTTGGAGTCGGCTTTCCGGACGGCGATTCTGGACGCGACCGGTGTCGCCGGCGAGCCGTTTGTGGCGGCTGCGGGAAGTCCGCAACATGCAGATTATCAGTGTAATGCGGCGATGGGACTTTCCAAGCAACTTTCCGATACGTGGTTGAAGAGCAATCCCCGGCAAGTTGCAGAACAATTGAAGCTTGCGGTCACGCCGCTGCTGGAAGGGGTTGCGTCGGAGATCTCAGTGGCCGGGCCGGGGTTCATCAACGTGCGACTCGCGCCGGCGTTTGTCGCACAGGGGGTGGAGCAGGTACTGTCAGGGGGGCAACTTGGGGTCGAGCGAGCGGCGACGCAATTGCGGGTGGTGGTCGACTATTGCGGGGTCAACGCAGCCAAGGAGATGCACGTTGGCCACCTGCGGTCGACGATCATTGGAGATGCGATCTGCAACGTGTTGGAGTTCCTGGGGCACACGGTGATTCGGCAGAACCATGTGGGGGATTGGGGGACGCAGTTCGGGATGCTCGTGGCGCACCTGAAGAGCATTCCGGGGGGCGAGTCGGCTGCGATCAAGGATCTCGAGGGGTTTTACCGGGAGGCGAAGAGGAAGTTTGACGCGGACCCGGCGTTCGCCGACCTGTCGCGGAAAATGGTGGTGACGTTGCAGTCGGGGGATGCCGAGTCGAAGGAGCTGTGGACGAAGATTCTCGACGCGACGCGGGATCACTATGAGGGCGTGTGCAGGCGGCTGGGCGTGAAGCTTACGCGAGCGGACGAGCGGGGGGAGAGTTCGTACAACGCGGACTTGGCGACGGTGGTCGCCGAGCTGCGGGCGAAGGGACTTGCAAAGGACTCGGATGGGGCGGTGGCGGTGTTCATTGACGGGGAGGGGAAGTCGCCGCTGATCGTGGAGAAGTCGGGCGGGGGGTATTTGTACGGCACGACGGACTTGGCGGCGGTGCGGTATCGGGCGGCCCCCCTGCCGGGAGGGTTAAACGCGGACCGGGCGTTATACTTTGTCGACCAGCGGCAGAGTCAGCACTTTGGACAGGTGTTTAGGACGGCGGCTGCTGCGGGGTGGACGGGACACGCGGAGTTCGAGCACGCGGGATTCGGCACGATGATGGGCGCCGACGGCAAGCCGTTTAAAACTCGCACCGGCGACGTGGTGAAACTCGCCGACCTGCTCGACGAAGCTGGCGACCGGGCCATGGCGGTGGTTCGCGAGAAGAACGCCGACTTTTCCGAGGCGGTACAGAAGGACATTGCGCGGATGGTTGGGTTGGGGGCGATCAAGTACGCCGACCTGTCGAAGGACCGGGTGAGCGACTACGCATTCGAGTGGGAGCGGATGCTGTCGATGCAGGGGAACACAGCGCCGTACCTGCAGTACGCCTACGCCCGGATTCGGAGCATTTTCCGCAAGTCGGGTGTGGACACGACTGCGATGACGGGCCGGATTGTGCTCGTCGAACCGAGTGAGCTCGCGCTCGGCAAGCACCTGCTGCGGTTCGGCGAGGTGCTGGATGTGGTTGCGCGGGAACTCAAGCCGCACCACCTGTGCACGTACCTGTACGACCTGGCTGGGAAGTTCAGCGGGTTTTACGAGGCGTGCCCGGTGCTGCAGGCGGAGGAGACAGTGCGGGCGAGCCGGCTGCGACTGGCCGACGCGACGGCACGGACGCTTCGGGAAGGCTTGGGGCTGCTGGGAATCGAGTGCCCGGAACAGATGTAGGCCAGTTTTCAGATCACAGATGCTTACAGGATCGCTCTTGCGGTCGCTTTTGAGAGTGAAGTAACCCCATCGCAACGAGGTCACCAGAAGACGGGCTGTCGAGCGTCGGGCGAGACTGCGCACTCGGACCGCTCAACGGACGTGCACGCTCACCATCCAGTCGCCCCGGCGGTGCGGCGTCTTAGTGATCTTAACCGGGAGAAACCGCTCGATGATGTCGCAGTTGGTGGTGGTGTGCCGCCTGGGTGCGGACGGGGCGAACGAGCTTTCCCACGCCATCGCAAGTGGCAAGGGCAACTGGTGCGCGAGATACGGACCGACGGGGAAGCCGTCGGCCACGTATTGACGCGGGTCACGCAGAACGGTCTCGGCAACGGCTTCGGCGGAGACCCCGTGCATGTTGAATCCGGTGACGACCTCGGCGATATGCTCGCTTTTGATCTCGACGGCCAGAACGTTTCCGGATCCGCGTTCGGGGGAAAATTGCCGCATCTGGAACTGATCGGACGACAAGCCGAGCAGTTGACCGAGCTTCCCCAGTTCTAGGCGGCCGATCAAACTTGAGAGGCCGGCAAAGATCGCCCGTGCGAAGGTACGCGTGACCGGGCCACGTTCGACGAGGTCGAAGGATGTCAGCGCGCAAACTGGGTTGACGTTGATGCAGGCGCGGCCGCCGCCCGCCGGATAAAACCCAGCGCGCTCGATTACGACATGCACCTCCGGCCCCTGCGGCACCAGTGGGAGGAACGCCTCTTCGAGGAAGTCGAACGGCGGCGCGAAGGGATTTTGCGGCTCGCCGTCGAGCGTGATTGAGCTCTGGCCGTCGGCTGTAAGCGGTGCGGGAAGGATCGCCTGCAGGACGAGCATCGTGCTCCCGGCCGAGTCGACGGAGAACGCTTACTCGCCGGGTTTGACGGCGCCGGGGCGAAACGTCAGCTCCTGCGACGAGATTGTGGCACCCGCGATCTCCGCAGCGCAGATCTTGGCGGCTGCGAGTGCGGCGGTGAGGTGCTGGCGGAGCAGGTCGGGCTTGTCTCTGTCGCCGCGAATTTTCTCGATTCGGAACGGCTGGCCGGTCACCATCTACAGTCCTAGTGACGTGCGAAGGATCTGCCCACCACCCTTTCCGATGGAGCCGTCGATCAGGATTTCGGGTTCACGGGTGGACATGGGTTGCTCTAATCGTCTGTCTTGTCGCCGTCGTTGATTACGAAGTGTACCTTGAGCTTGGCGACGGGTACGGCGAGGCCCGCGAGCTCCACGGATCGGACGACTTCGGAAAAATCTTTGTGCGCGTCGGGTGCTTCGCCCTTGGGTACTGGCGGCGGTAGCTCAGGATGTCGTGTTGGTCGAGCTCCGCGTCGATGGCGGCTTGGTTGAGGGTGAGGGCGGCGTAGCGCCGATCCATTCGGCGACCCGCGCCGTGATTCACCCTGTACCGAGTTTTAGACGCCCCCTTGGCTGCCACTATATCTTGAGAGCCGTCCCGCGGGTTTCCGGGGAGGAGAATCGGGTGGCCGGTTTCGTGGAACGGCGTTTCCTTCAGCTCGTGATGCCCGTCGGGGAGGCCGCGTGTGGCTCCCTTGCGGTAAACCCACGCCGGCCGGCCGTCGACGATCTCCCCGCGGGCGATGTTGCGGCTGATGAAACAGACCAGCTCGCCGGTTGCACCGTGGATGACCTCTTGGAACGCCTCGAGCACAAGGGGCGTTGATGAGCATGTGGTTGACGGTTGCGAAGTTCGCGCCGAGGGACGTGTCGTCGATGTAGGCGTCGGCTTTGGGGGTTCTAAGGGGGGCGTGGACCAGTTCGCGGTCGATGCCCGGGAGAGTGTTGTGCCACTTCTTGAAGATTTGCTGGAGTGCGTCAAACTGGCCGGCGGCCAGTTTGTGGCCGAGGCCGCGCGAACCGCAGTGCGAGAGGAACGCGACCGAGTCGTCGCGCAAGCCGAAGGCACTTGCGGTGCGGCGGGCGCAATCGCCCCCTTATACCGAGACTACCTCGCACTCGCCGAAGTGGTTTCCGCCGCCGTAGCTGCCGAGCTGGTGGACCTTGTCCTCGAAATCGCCGAGGGCGTTGGTGTGGAGCAACTTGTCGAGGCGGAGGCAGAGTGCGTTGGAGGTGTCGTCGTGGCCGCGGTGATAGCTGTCCTCGCAGGACGAGGGCCGGTGCGCGGGGATGCCCAGCGCGTGGCAGACGTCGGGGCTTGCGCCCTGCGTAACGGCTTGGATCCCGAGCTCGCCGCCGACCTTGCGACTCTTGCGGACGCAACGCTGGCCTCGACCGGTTCCCGCGGGGAATCGGATGCCGATGGCTTCGATGAGGGGTTGGCGCACGGCAAAAGACTGCGTAATACGTTTTGCGTGGAGCGGTTGAAAAGCAGAAATCACGCCGAGCTCATCGCGACGAACGCGTGCGCCGCCCTTGGGCGATGGCCAGGGCAGGGAGCAGTAGCGCGAGCGTGGATGGCTCGGGGATTGGACTGCCCGCCCCAACGCCGCTCTGCCCGAGCGGAATGCCCTGGCCTCTCAGGGCGGCGAGGGCTCGGCCGAGGTCGAGGGTGTTGATTGCGCCGTCGTAGTTCAAATCCCCGAAGTTCCAGCCGCTTCCTTGGCCGTTGATCCCCTGAAGGATGCGGGCGATGTCGGCCGCATCAACGATCCCGTCGATGTTGGTGTCGCCAAGGTAGGTGTAGCTGACGAGGACGTCGGTCGCCGAGACCGAGATACCGTTGAAGCTCGTCAGCGTCTGACCTGGCAATGCGTTGTTATACACCGCCAGTGTCGTAAACGCCCCGGGGGCGTCGTAGAACGCGGACGACGAGCCCAGGCCCACCATCCCCGGGAGACCGGCGCTTCCGATGTACCACCTCCGCACCTGCAGGGAGAGCGAGCTCACTGCTGCCGACGCTCCGGCTGCGCTAATAGCGCGGAAAATCATGTCGTTGTTGGTCATGTCGACGAAGCCGACGCGCGCGATGAACAACTCGGACGTGATCAGCACGTTCGGGCGGCTGGTGCCGCGGTTGACCGAGGCGAGTGTCACCACACCGCCAGCGCCCGCGTTGATAGTTGAAAACTCCCCGGAAACCACACTGCCCGATGCCGCGAGCACCGCCGGATTGGCGCTTAAAATCGCTTCGCCCCCGGTTACCCCCAGCGTGCCGGCGGCCGTACGCAGAGGGCGACGGACCTCCAGTAGGCCCCCGGTAACCGTCGTGTTGCCGGTGTAAGTCATCGAGCCGCCCAGTGTAAGGCTGCCCACACCCGACTTAACGAGTGACCCGCCGTCGCCCAAGATCGATCCAGCGTAGGTCGTGTTGACGGACTGATTTACCGTCAGGGTCGCGGTACCGAGAAGAACTGTCCCACCGCTCCCGCTGAGCGATCTGACCGTCTGGCTGTAGTTGCCCCGCACCGCGCCGCTGGCGGTAACGCGGGGATCGAGTCTGAGGGCGCCACTTCCGTTGACGGTGAGATCGGTCGTCGCCGGAAGGGCACCGGTTGCGCTGAGGATCAACTGCCCCGAGTCGAGGAGCGTCGGGCCCGCGTAGCTGTTTGCAGCGGCGAGCACGACAAAGAAGACCGCATTCGTGCCCGTCTTGCGCAGGCCGCCGAGACCACTGATCGGGGCACGAAACACCACGTCGTAAGCACTACCCGAAGGACCTGAATTCGGGCTATCCAGAACGTGAATACCGGCAGTGAGAACCACCGGAACCGCGATGTTGGCGTAAGCGTCGAGACTACCGTCGTAGTCGATGTTCCCAGCCAGCGTCATCGCCGCCGACCCGCCCGCCGTGTTCGTCACCGCACGCGAGATCCCACTTCCCCCGCCGAAAACCAGATCGCCCACCGACACGTTGTTCCCCGCAAGGTCGAGCGCCCCATTCTCCACAAACACGTTGTTGCCCGCCGGCAGTGAGTTGGCACCCCCCAGCCGCAGGGTTCCACCCGAGATCGTCGTCGGGCCGGTGTACGTGTTGGCTGCGTTGAGCGCCAGCACTCCCGCCCCAGACTTGGTCAGCCCGCCGGTGTTGGAGGCGACCAACCCGCTGGCGTAGCTCACCGTCTGACCGTTGGTGTCGATCCGGATCGGATCGCTGCTATTCCGGATGCGCGAGGAATAGTCGACTTGGTTCGCCGCCGAGTACTGGAGCGTTCCACCCGTAAAGGTAAGCGTGCCGCTATTGTTCAATGAAGACGGGTTGGCCACATTCAAAACTCCGCCCGCGAATGTCGTGCGGCCGGTGTGGGCGGTCTCGCCGGACAGGGTGAGCGTGCCTACGCCGGACTTGACGAGTGAGCCGCCGGCACCAGTGATCATCCCCGCGTACGTCGTATTGACGGACTGATTGACCGTCAGGGTCGCGTTACCAACAACAATGCTGCCACCGCTGCCGCCCAGCGAGCGAATCGTCTGGCTGAAGTTGCCACCAAGCACTCCTGTGGCTGTCTCGGTCTGGAGATTGAGCCTGAGGGTACCTCCATTGACGGTGACATCGGTCGTCGCCGGTAGGGCGTTGGTGAAGCCCAAGTTCAATCGCCCGGCCTCGACAACCGTCGAACCCATGTAGTTGTTCGCGGCGCCGAGGACGACAGAGTGCGAGCCGGTCATGATCAGACCTCCTGCACCACTGACGGGGGCTCGGATCACCATGTCATAGAACGAGCCCGATGAGATTGAGTTCGGGTTGTCCAGAGCGTGAGTGCCGGCCGTGAGAACCATCGGCACGGCGATGTCGGCGAAAGCCCCATCGCCGTTGTAGCTGATGTTCCCCGACACCGTCAGCGCAGCCGAACCCGCGCCCGTGTTTGTCACCGCACGCGACAACCCGGTACCCCCGCCGAAAACCAGATCGCCCACCGACGCATTGTTCCCCGACAGGTCCAACACCCCGCCCTGAACAAACACGTCATTGCCCACGGGCAGCGCGCCGCTCCCGCCAAGCCGAAGCGTGCCTCCGAAGATTGTCGTCGGGCCGGTGAAGGTGTTGTTGCCGGACAGGGTCAGGGTGCCCCCTCCAGACTTGGACAGCCCTTTGTTTTCCGTCAATGCCGAAGAGATGACGACCCGACTAATGGCGTTGGGTGCCGAAATGGAATAATTCGCCGCCGTCGTCCGCACGATGGCCGAAATCGAGAGTTGTCGCGGCGCAGCGGCCACGATCCCTCCCGATCCGAGAGTCAGGGTCTGACCCGCACCACCTGCGATGCTGACATCGCCGTTCAGCTGGGCGTCGGTCGTCAACCTGAGGATGGAGACGCTACCGCCGAGGCTGCTCGTCAGGTTCACCGCGGCGCTGTTGGCAAATCTAACCGTGTCGCTCACCCCTGGAAGCGTGACCAACGTTAAACCGCCGAATGAGGCACTCACGAAATTCGTCGCAGGAAGGCTCGTGGTCCAAATAGAGTTCTGGGCTCCCCTCCACCAGAAGTCCGCCGCCTCCGCTGCAGCCGCCGGCACGACCGCCGTCGCCGCCAACATCAACGCCGTCAGCATGCGTCGCCGCCCCCCAACGAGCGGCGAGAGATTCCTACCCACACCCGCAACTTCGCACTTGGGAGCACGCTCAATAAATTCAATCGATACCACAGGACACTCCCCTTCCAAGGGACAACATGAAACGAGACAGCGAATGACTCGCGGCAACAAGAAGCCGTATTTCGAACAATAGCTATCGAATTTAAACGGCCGGCAATGCAATCGCCACAAAAAAGTGATTTTGTCGTCCCTAGACCTGCGGTCCGCATGGGGTGGCGCGAACAGTTGATTGTTGCTGACCAATGGGAGTCAGCGCACTTCCACGGTGGATGCCTGAGCGGATGATCGCAATTTATCAACATGGCGACGGGACACCTTATATCGCCGAGGCGCCCGGGACCTCCAAGTCCGGAATGCGGAGAGTTCGGCAGCACTTTCTCGAGCGCGGCACGCTTTCTCCTCGGACGGGCACGCCGGGTCGCGAAAGCGGTTTAACCCATGGAGATGGCCAAACGTCTGCGCGACCTCGTAGCCGCCGACTGCGGGGCGACGCCGGAGCAACTGCGTGGGCACGATTGCTTTACCTGCCGCCGTAAAGCCCGGATTTCAACCGGATCGAGAGCGTGTGGAGCAAGGTCAAGGGCAGGTTACGTGCACGCGGTGCCGGCAGGGTCGAGGAGCTGGGCAAGGGGGTCGGTGCCGCCCTCGCGCCGATCACGAGTGAAGATTGCGGCGGGTTCTTCAAAAACTGCGGATACGCCGCCAGATGAAGAGGGCCGTTGCCCTCGTGTAACAAGCCGGAAATGTCGATGGGCAACCGGTCGCGGCGGGGGTCTCGCGGAGGTCGTTGTATTTAGTTTTTGTAAAAAGGGAGTGGATATGCGTGAAGTAGTTGCCGCGGGTTTGTTGTCGGCGACGGTCGTGCCGGGTTCGACTTCGTGGGGGACGATTATTGCGGAGGGTGCGGGTGATTTTTCGAACAATGGCCTGGCGCCGTCGGGCCGTTTGTACTGACGACGGGGTCGAACCCGGTGAGCGGGAGGTGTGATGCGGCGAGTGGGGTGGTAAATCGGGATTACTTTACGGTTGTCGTGCCGGTGGGGCAGCGGCTGGCGGGAGTTGTGGTGGGGTCTGGGTTTAGGGCGCGTGGGGGCGGAATGTCGTTTATCGGGATCGAAGCCGGTTCGCAGGTGTTGGCGAGTCCGACGTCGGGAGCGCCAAGTCTGCCCGGATTCGCGCTGGTGGGGACCGGAGACATTGGGACGAGCATTCTCGATCAGCTGGGCGGGCCACTGGGGGCTGGGACGCACAGCTTATGGATTCATGAGATTGAGC
>JBBRUM010000037.1:0-14272 GCA_038247815.1 Tepidisphaerales bacterium
ACCGTCGAATATGCCTTCCGCGCCATCGTCACCCTCGCCTCCCGCAACGGCCTCGCCGCCACCGCCAAAGACATCGCCACCGTCACCCAATCCCCCGCCAATTACGTCTCCAAGGTCATGCAAACCCTCGTCGAGGGAAAACTCGTCACCGCCCGCCGCGGCCCCAACGGCGGCTTCCAACTCGCCCGCCCACCCGAGCAAATCACACTCCTGGACGTCGTCAACGCAGTCGACCCGATCCAACGCGTTCGAACCTGTCCCCTTAATCTCCCCGAACACTCCAAAAAACTCTGCCCCCTCCACCAAGTCCTCGACGACACCCTCGCCAACATCGAAACCTCCCTCGCCGCACACTCCATCGCCCAACTCATGACCCAACCCCCAGCCGCCATCACCCCCTTCCAACTTACGATCTCAGCCAAAAAATCCCGTACCTGATCCGGCCCCTACCTCCGCCGCCGACCCGCGAGCATCGCCACGCCTGCAATCACCCCAATCGCCGACGGCTCGGGAATCACCCCGCCACCGCCCAATTCGCCCCCGCCCAGCGGCGAGCCCTGCCCCCGCATCGCCGCCAGCGTCCGCCCGAGGTCCACGAAGTTCACCACGCCGTCGTAGTTCACATCGCCAAAATTCCAGCCACTCCCCTGACCGTTGAGCCCCAACAGCACACGCGAAAGGTCCGTCGCATTCACCACACCGTCAAGGTTGGTGTCACCCAGATACGTGTACTTCACAAGCACATCCGTCGGCAAGACCGCGACGCCGTCAAAGCTCGCCAGCGTCTGGCCCGCGATCGAATTGTCATACACCGCCAACGTCGTGAACGCCCCCGCCACTGTGTAAAACGCCTCGGTCGAACCCAATCCAAGCGTTCCCGGCAAACCGCCAACAGAGTTGTACCAAGCCCCCACGAGCGACCTCACCGAAGCAAGCGACTGCTGACGCACGATCAGGTCGTTGTTCGCCAGATCCAAAAACCCGCCCCCGGTGATGCTCAGTGTGTTGACAATCAGCACGCCCTGGCTCAAGGCGCCGGCCCGGGTGGATCGCGTGATCCTGGCGATTCCGCCCGAGGGAACAGTCAGGTTGTCGATCCGGCCGACCACGACCGGTACGACAGTCCGGGCGACGCCGAAGTCGACCTTCCCGTTGGTGGAGAGTACGACATCGCCCGTGCCGGTGTTCAGGGCGGAGTTCAACACGAGCTTTCCGCCGCCGGTGACGCTCGTGTTGCCGCCGTATGTGAGGGCTCCGGTGAGGGTGAGCGTCCCGGTACCGGCTTGGATGAGGCTGCCGATGCCGGAGTTGTTGCCGCCGAAGCCGGAGATGTTGCCGCCGAAGCTCAAGTTGTCGGAGCGATTGAAAATGAGGGTGTCGTCGATGACGATGTTGCCGGAGATCAAACCGGTCGTACCGCCACTGCCGACGCGCAATTCGCCACCAGTGATTCTCGTACCGCCGGTGTGCGTGTTACTCCCAGTGACGGTCAAAAAGCCGTTGACGACGAGTGTGCCGCCGCCGGAAATGTTGCCGGCGAAGGTGGAGGCGGTACTGCGCGCAAAGACCAAAGAGGCGTTGTTGATGATGTTGCCGCTGATCGTCCCGGTGGACAGGAAAGATCCGATCCGAAGCGTGCCTGCGGTGATGGTGGTGCCGCCTGTGTGGGAAGTGTCGCCGGACAAGGCGAGTAAGGCAGAGCCCAATTTGATGAGCGAGCCCGTTCCAGTGATGTCCCCGCCGTGCGTAGAACTCGAGGACTGGTTGACCGTCAGGGCGGTTCCATTGAGAACAATGGCAGAGTCGCCAGTTCCGATGCTGTTGGACTGCAGCGAGGCGATCGACTGCACAGGGTTGTCGAAGATCACCGTGGAATCGCCGCTGGCATCGGTGGTAAGTTTCAGTGCGCCGGTGGGAAGTGAGCCGCTGGCGCTAATGCGAAGCGTTCCTCCCTCAACCAACGTTTCCCCGCCGTAGGTGTGATCCCCGGTGAAAGTCAGCGTGCCAGCGCCCGACTTGGTGAGTGTGCCGCTGCCGGAGATGGCGCCGGCGAAAGTGGAGTTGTTGGAGCGATTGAAGATCAGGGCGGCGTTGTTGACGATGTTGCCCGAGATCGAGCCCGTCGTACCGCCATTGCCGATGCGCAGCGTACCCAATGAGACGGTCGTGCCGCCGACGTGGGTGTTATTACCGGTGAGCGTCAGCTCGCCGGCGGCGAGCTTGGTGAGTGTGCCGCTGCCGGAGATGTTGCCACCGAAAAAGTGGTCATTCGAGCGGAAAAAGATCAGGGAGGCGTTGTTGGTGACATTCCCCGTGATCGACCCTGTCGTCAGTCCGTTACCGATCCGGAGCGTGCCTCCCGTGACGGTCGTGCCGCCAATGGGGGTGACATCTCCCGTAAACGTCAGTACGCCCGCGCCCGACTTGATGAGCGAACCCGTTCCAGTAATGTCCCCGACGTACGTGGTGTTGGAAGACTGGTTGACCGTCAGGGCGGTAAAGCTGAGGACCATGGCGATGTCGCCCGTGCCGCCGCTCGCGGTCTGCAATGAGCTGAGCGATTGGGAGGGGTTGTTGAAGAACACCGTAGTATCACCGCTGCCCGTGGTGCGGAGCGTCAGGGCGCCGGAAGGAAGTGAGCCAGTGGAGGTGATGCGAAGCGCTCCGCCGCTCACGGTCGTCCCGCCGCCGTAGGTGTGGTCTCCGGTGAAACTCAGCGTCCCAGTGCCAGACTTGATCAGCGACCCAGTACCGGCGATCACCCCGCCAAAGGTTCGGTTGGCGGCGGATTGGTTGACCGTCAGCGCCGTGCCGTTAAGGGTCACTCTGGCCTCGCCCGTGCCCAGCGAGCCGGTTTGCAGAGAAGTCATCGACTGGTTGGCGTTGTTGAAGATCACGAGGGAATCAACGGAGCCCGTGGTGTTCAGGGTGAGGGAACCCGGGCCGAGGGTGCCGCCCGAGCCGACCCGGAGCGTACCGGCGTTGACGGTGGTTCCGCCCGTGTAAGTGTTGTCGCCGCCGAGGGCGAGTGTCCCCGAGCCGTCCTTGGTCAATCCCCGGACCGCTCCGCCCGAAGCGTTGCCGAAAATCGAGTTAAGGTTGACGACGCTCGAGCTAATGACCGTGTCGATGTCCAGCGACGCCGTGCCGGTCGTCACAATGTTGTTGAGGGTGAGCGTCTCCGGGGAAATGGTAACGATCTCGGCAGAATCCCCGGCAAAATTGAGCGTGTTACCGCCCATAACGACCCCGCCTGAAAGGCTGAGTGATGTCCTCAGACCTGCGATCGTAAAATTCGATCCAACCGTCATGTTCAGATTCTCGGCGTTAACTGTGGCGAACCGGACGAGATCGCCAGCACCGGGAAGAGCGGCCGCGTCGATGGCTCCGCTCGACGAAGTGGAAAAATTCGTCCCGACGATTTGACCAATAAATGTCTGAGTGCTGGACCAAGAGTTTGACATGTCACCCCGCCACCAAAAATCCGCGGCGGCAAGGTGAGAGGTGGCCAGAAGTACGCTCACCGCAGCGAGCTTCAGGGCACGGCGGTGGTTCTGCTGCTGCTTCATTTGGTATCGACCTCGCCTACGACAGGCCCATGGTTGTGGTGCTCAGGCCCGCGCCTTTATTGCCACCACAAATCGATGCTACCACAAACGATCAGGCTCCCGGAACCAGTTTCCACACACTAAAATGATATTTCTACCGAACGCGAGTTGACTTTGGGGGGTCTGGGAGACCTGCACGCCAGCAACCGGAGAATAATCAGAGCACACGCACGGAATGGTGCTCTGTAGATAAGCGCAACTGACAACCTTCGGCACGTCCGCCTTAACGCTCAGCGACAGCGTTGAGACCACGCCTCACCCGAGCACAACCCAAGTCATTGCGTTTTCCGTCCCCTCTACCGCGTTCTCAAGCTCTCCAGATACCGCCCGTTTTTCACCGTCGTCCTTCGTTCCACAGCCTGCACCATCCTTTTGACGTCGGGGTGAATCCCGTTGTCCATGTGGAACGTCCGCAGCGCCTCGGACATCGGCATGCCGCGGCGCACGAACAACCGGCGGAACGCGAGCTGCAGCGTTTCGATGTCTTCCTCGCTCCGCCCGGCGCGACGCAAGCCGAGCTTGTTCAGCGCCTTGACCTCGTCGTCCCCGGCTACCTTCACAAACGGCGGAACGTCAAAGTGAATCCGCGCCGCGCCGGCAAGGTACGCAAAGTCCCCCACCGTCACGAAATGGTGCAAGCCGACCGCCCCGTTCATGATCACACGGTCCCCCACGTGCACGTGCCCGGCGATCATCACGTTGTTGGCAAGCACGCATCCCGAGCCCACCTGGCAATCATGGCCGACGTGGCAATTCGCCATCAGCAGGTTGTGGCTCCCCACCCGCGTGATCCCTCTGCTCACCGCGTCCTGCACCGTGCCGACGTTCACCGTCACACCCTCGCGGAACACGTTGTTGTCGCCGACCTCCAACCGCGTCGGCTCGCCCTTCCACTTCAAGTCCTGCGGCGGGCCTCCGAGCACGCTGTTGGGGTGCAGGAGGTTGTTCTTCCCCAGTGTCGTGTGCCCGCTGACCACCGCGTGGCTGACAAGCCGCGTTCCCGCGCCGATCTTCGCATTCGGCCCGACGATGCAAAACGGACCGACGACCACGTCGTCCGCCAGATCGGCGGAAGGATCGACAACGGACATCGGATGAACAGTGGGCATTGTTTTCGAAAGGTTATCGCATCCTAGAGCGGTTCGGCGTCCACGAGCATGAACTTGATGTCGGCTTCGGCTGCCAACTTGTCCAGCACATACGCCCGGCAGCGGACGTGTCCGGTTCGTGCTTTAACGCGCACCGCAATGGCTTCGAGCACCAACTGGTCGCCCGGCACGGCTGGGGCGCGGATTTTCACTTTATCCATGGAAAGAAGCACAGCCAGTTTCCCCGTGTGCTCCAGCTTCTGACTCAGCAGAATCCCCCCCAGCTGCGCCAGCGCCTCGACGATCAGTACGCCGGGCATGAGCGGAGTGCCCGGGAAGTGCCCCTGAAAGAAAATGTCGTTGAAGGTCACGTTCTTCACCCCCAGCGCCCGCCGCGGGTCGCCCGTCACCGGATCGAGCTCCACGTCCAGCACCCGATCGACGAGCAACATCGGGTACCGGTGCGGAAGAATCCGTTGAACTTGGCGGATGTCCATCAGCGCTTCACGCTTCAGCGCCCCCTCGCGGCCCTGCATCGATTGTTGTTCCAACAGACGCCGGGCCAGCACATGGTTCAGTTCATGCCCGGACTTGTGCGCGACAATCCGCCCGTATACCGGGCGACCCACCAGATACAGGTCGCCGATCAGGTCCAGCACCTTGTGTCTGGCGCACTCGTCGGCGAACCGAAACGCGTTGTCGATCGGCCCGGTCGGGGAGATCACGAGCAACTCTCGGGGCGACAAGTGCTTTCCAAAACCTTGCTGGCGAAGGGCGAGGGCTTCCTTCTCGAAAACAAACGTCCGTGCCGGCGCGAGCATGGTTTCAAAATCGTCGCCCACTCCGGGGGTCTGCGAAAGCCGATACGACAGCGTTTGCCTGCCCACCGGCGGCGGGCCTTCGTACTCGTAAATCACTTCGAGGTAGTCGGTCGGGCCGGGTAGGGCAGCCAGCGTGGCGTCGCCGAGCGTGACTTGGACCGGCTGGGTGATGATCAGTGGATGGCGGTCGGCGTCGAGATCGATGGGAACGGCTTTCAGCAGGGCTTCGACAAAAAGTCGACTCGACCCGTCACCCATCGGGAGCTCCCCGATCGACCCGCCAGACACCTTCACCACCGCATTGTCGACCCCCAGGCCTGCCAGCGCGGCCATGCAATGCTCGACCGTCTCGATATAAAGCGTGCCGTTTCTCAGGCAGGTGTGCCTCGGGCGCTTCATCACGTTCCCGACCACAGCCGGGATGGTGGCGGTCTTGCCGCCCTGCTCGCGAACGAAGGTAATTCCCGAATCCTGCGGCGCCGGGGAGAAGGTGAGGGACGTGTTTTCGCCCGAGAACAGGCCCGGTCCGGCGACGGAAACGTCTCGTGAGATTGTTCGTTGGCGTTGATTCACGTGGGCAAGAGTGGCACTGGGCGGGGTCGGCAGTATATCGGACGTCGGGTGATTTTCTCGACGGCGGGAATTGTGGGACTCAGTTAAGGGATGAATTTTCGTGTGATGTTTCGCGCGGTCCGAGAATATCGTGGAATTTACGGGTCAACGGCGTGTCCGGCAGGAAGTCCGGGGGGTTGTCATCCATCTGGCGGGTCGATTTCCCTTGCCCCGGTGTTCACAAAGGGTTAAGTCACTGCAACCAATATTGCCGGTTCGGGTTTTCTTTTGCATGATGGCGGACCGAAACAGGAGTAGAACCCGCCGCGTGCGTTAGAACACGCGGGCGGCGGGGTCCGGGAGGGTTG
Organism: Tepidisphaerales bacterium; assembly: GCA_038247815.1. Taxonomy (GTDB): domain Bacteria; phylum Planctomycetota; class Phycisphaerae; order Tepidisphaerales; family Tepidisphaeraceae; genus JBBRUM01. The sequence continues at coordinate 6,438 of JBBRUM010000037.1, forward strand.
TCGCCCCAGTCACCGTTCGGGTGGGGAGGTTGGCAGCGACCGGTGCCATGAGGAAAGGAGCACGCCTTGCGTCAGATCAGTGGTGTAAACATTAGAGGTGAGCGTCGAGTGTCCGGACTTGCCAAAGGGGCGCTGACTGCCCTCACGGCGGTCTCCATTCTTGCGGGCGCGGCGCTGCAGACTGGTTGCGACGTCAAGAGCTTTATCGACCCCAGTGAAGTGGGTCGGTACAACAAGCAGCCGCTGCTGCTTCCGATCCTTCGGAAGCTCGACACCGGCTTCGACGAACCCGACGACGAGTGGGCCAACGCCACCGACCCCCAAGCCGGCGACCTGGTGTTCACCGCCAAGGACTACCGCATCGGCCCGGGCGACCTTTTGAACATCACGATCTCCGACCTCGCCGGCCCGGGCTCGGAAACTCAGCGCCCGATTCGCGTATCGGACTCGGGCATGCTCAGCGTGCCCCTGATCGACGAGATTCAGGCGTCGGACCTCACCGAAGTCCAACTCCAGAGGGCGATCCAGAAGGCCTACCGCGACGGCAACCTGATTCTCGACGCACAGGTGAGCGTGTCGGTGGTCGAGGCACGGGCGCGTACGTTCTCCATCCGCGGCAGCGCCGTTCCCCGCTCGGGCGAGTACCAGATCCTCAAGAAAGACTTCCGGCTGCTCGATGCGATCGTGATCGCCGGTGACATCCTTCCCGGCGCCGAGCACGCATACATCATCCGCCAGCAGACGCCGACGGCGACCGAGACGCCGCCGCCCGGTGGTGCCCCGCTGCCGCCGGCGGCGCCGCCGACCACGTCGCCCGGCCCCGACATTCTCGCTCCTCGCTCTGACATCTTCACCCCCGGTGGCGCCCAAGGGGCATGGCGGATCGACCTTCTGCGTCCGAAGATGATGCAGGTCTCGGGCGATCCGAATTCCGGCGGCCCGAATTCCGGCGGCGTCAGTGCCCCGCCGGCGGCACCCCCCGAAGGCCGCTACATCATGCTTGACGGCAAGCAGGTCCTCGTCGGAGCGGCGACCCAGCCCACCGACGCGGCAACCGCCGCCCCGGCGATCGTCGAAGAAGTCTCGCCGACCTCGCCGTCCCAGCCGTTCGCCTTTGAAGACCTCGTTCCCCAGTCGGGCGAGCGGATCATCCGCGTCCCCCTCCGCCAACTGCTCAACGGCGACACCCGGTTTAACCTCGTGATCCGCGCCGGTGACATCATCACTGTGCCGGGCCCGAAGGTCGGGTTTTACTACATGGGCGGCCACGTCCAGCGGACCGGAGCTTTCCAGCTCACCGGCGCCGCGGTAACCCTCAAGCAGGCCATCGTCTCGGCAGGCATGCTCGACCAAGTCGCCATCCCCCAGCGGACGGACGTCATCCGCCGTATCGGGTCCGATCGGGAAGTCTTCGCCCGCGTCAACCTCGACGCCATCTTCGCCGGCAAGCAGTCCGACATCTTCATCAAGCCCGACGACACCATCATGGTCGGTACGAACTTCTTCGCGCCGTTCCTCGCAGCGGTTCGCAACGGGTTCCGGTTCAGCTACGGCTTCGGATTCTTCTACGACCGGAACTTCTTTGACAATCCGAACAACAACAACAACAACAACAACTTCTAGGCCTCCGGCCGACTCGAAGGAGTCCGGGTCGAATGGGCAGAGACCGATATCAAAATATTAACTTTTGCCGCAAACCCATATCAGATATGGGTTTGCGTTTTTTATGCGTTGGAAAGTAAAGATGTCGTTTGGTTTGCGGGGGAGGTGTCCCCGTCGGGGTGAGCGGCGTAAAGTTAACTGCCCACCGACGGAGGGTGGGCGAGCACAGTAGCGGTGGCGGAGCAACAGGCTGGGGTGCGCGTCATCGGATCGGGTGATCAGGGTTGCAGGCATCATCGCATGGACGCGACGTCAAAGGAGTGCTCGGAACGCAATTGACTGCCAGTTGGTCCAGTGCGGGGGTGGAATGGTCGATTCCCAGTAACAAGAGGGGTAGTGGGCCCCGGGTGTCGGTGGCCGGTTCGGATCGGGTACGTCTTTGGGAGAAAGTCGAACGTGTCCAGCGCGATCAATCAATCTTCGCTCAATTACGACTCGGTACTGCGATCCGCCCAGCCGCGATACGGGGGGATTACGCTGTCTGGCTGGCTGGCCATTGTGTCTGTCACCGGGCTGATGGTGGTGATCTTTTGGTTCAACCTCACGCGGTTGTGGGGGAAGACGAACCCGTTCAATGGCGAGGGCGACTGGGGCCACGCGATCGTGGTTCCGTTGATTGGGTTGTATTACCTGTTCCTCAATCGCGATGAATTGCTGAAGGAAAAGGTCGAGCCATTGCTGTTAACGGGAGGGTTTCGGGGGCGGGTGTGGGGCGCAGCGGGTTTGCTGGGGCTGGCGGCTGGGGCGTATGTACTGGGCCCGGTGCTGGTTCCGAGTCAGGGCGAGATCCTGCAAAAGGGGGCGATGGGACTGGCGGGGATGGCGGGGCTGGTGTTGGTGCTGAACTGGGGGATTGCGATGATTTTGGCCGGGCTGGTGTTCTTCGCGGCTGCGATTTGGCCCGTTCAGAACGACTATTTCAAAGACTTGGGGATGGTGGCGACGTTGTTCGGGGTGGTGTTGACGCTGTGCGGTTGGGGCGTGATGCGAATCGCGTGGTTTCCGATCGTGTTTTTGATTTGTGCGTTGCCGTGGCCGGGGCTGTTTTACTCTTGGGTGGCCGGTCCGCTGCAGTTACTGGCGGCCCAGGCGGCGGTGTTTGTGCTGCAGGTGTCGGGGGTGGACGCGTTTCAGAGTGGCACGAAGATCAACATGGGTGCCCGGGTGCTCAACGTCGCCGAGGCGTGCGCGGGGCTGAAGTCGCTGATGACGTTTGTGACGCTCGGGGCGGCGCTGGCGTTTCTCAGCACACGGCCGTTGTGGCAGAAGCTGTTCGTGGTGGCGATGGCGGTTCCGGTGGCGATTTTCTGTAACGTGATGCGCGTCGCCGGACAGGGGCTGCTCGACCATTACGTTTCGCCGCAACTGTCTGAGAACTTCGCCCACCAGTTCGTCGGGATCGTGATGCTGATCCCGGCGTTTTTCATCCTCGGCCTGCTGCTTTGGACTCTTGACCAGTTGTTTGTCGACGAAGCCGACGAGGAAACCGCCCGTGCCGCCGCGATGGCGGGCAAGGCCAGTGTCGGCTTGGCGATGGTCGCCTCCTCACCGGGCGTGATCGTTGCGGTGAAGCGCGCCCCGACCACAACGGCGCCGGCGGCCGTGGCCACCATTGCAAGTCCCGCCCCCGTCGCGGGCACGGCAGCGGGGGCCGTTGCGGCGACGCCTGCGTTTATCCCGCCGTCCCCGCCGAGGGTGCCCCCACCCGGGTTTGTGCCCCCGTCGGCGACCAGTGAGACCGTAACCAAGGAGAGGCCGTGAGTACCGTTCCCGTTCCGCCGGTGTCGGATGGTTCGTCGTCGCAGGCCCTCAAGGTGGCGGCGTTGTCGCTCCTGAAAAACAAGGCCTACGTGGTGACCGCGTGCATTCTACTCGTGGCGGCCGTTGGCTTGCACGCCGCGACACAGCAGATGCAACTGCACTTCCGAAAGATGCCCGTATCCCTCCGCCAGCCGATCAACACCCTCCCCGAGCAGCTCGGCCCGTGGCAGCAGGTGAGCCTCGACATGCCCCTCAGCCCGGACATCGAGGAGGTGCTGGGCACGGACAAGTACATCTTCCGCAACTTCGTCGACACACGCCGCGTCAGCCCCGCGACACTCGCCCGGTTCAAAGACAAAGACTACAGGGAACGCCTGCAGATCCTCGCCGAGATCCAAGCCAACGACCCCCGGGCGGTCGTGATGCTCTCGGTGACGTATTACACGGGCATGGTCGACACCGTCGCCCACATCCCCGACCGATGCTTCATCGCCGACGGGTTCCAGCCCACGGTGTACGAAACGCCCCGCTGGAAGCTCCCCGGGTTCTCGATCGACTCCGGCGGGTACCACGTCGGAGCCGACGGAAAGCGCATCAGTATCCCCGCCGACGCCGGCGGCGAAGACGAGGGCCTGCCCGTTCGGTTCATCAACTTCGAGGACCAGGACTCGCGCAGCCGCTCGGCCCAGTCGCGCTCGGTGACGTACTTCTTCTCGGTCAACGGCCGCTACGAAGCCAACCCCATCGGCGTCCGCAGCACCCTGCAAAACCTCTTCGAGAACCACGGGTACTACGCCAAAGTCGAACTGATGACCGTCGTTCGAGACCCCAAGACCTCGATGGCGGTGAAACAGGACTTTCTGACCCACGCGCTGCCAGAATTGGAACAGCGCCTCCCGGACTGGGCCGCAGTCAAGGCGACGACGGCGACGGCGACGACGGCGGGTGGCGCGACGGGCGCGACGGGCACCAAGTAATCAAATCTATCAGAGACCAGCGAAAAGGAACGGTACAGGATGGCACGCAAGCGTATCAATAAGAAGTTCGCGCTCACGTTGGCGGGTGTGGTCGGCGGAGTCGCGGTCCTCGGGGCCGGGGCGTTTTTCATCTTCAAACCCAAGGACACGCCCGAGCGCCTCGAAGCCATGGCGCAGATCGCCATCAACGACAGGAACTTCGAGGCGGCGATGACGGCCTTCGGACGCTCGGTGGCCATTGCGCCGTCGCCGGAGAAACTGGTGCGGTTCGGCGACATCGCCCGCGCCGCCGCCGCGATGCGACCCGACAAGGTCGAACTCCGCAACCGCGACCGCGCCGCCTACGAACGTGCCCTGGAAATGGACCCGAAGTACGTGCCGGCCATCCAGAAACTCGTCGAAATCCAACAGGAACGCATCCGCGCCGGCGCATCTCTGCCACAGGAGTTCGCCCGAATGCGCGAACTCTCGGAACGACTCGTCGTCGCCGACCCCAACGACACCCGCGCCAAACTCCTGATCCCCATCAGCCACATCCAGGAATGGCAGCGACCGGGATTCACCGGCGACATCGCCGTCGTCGAAAAAGCCATCGAAGAACTCCGCACCCTCGTCGCCACCGACTCGTCCAACGTCGACGCGGTCATCGTGCTCACCCAGGCAATCCTCAAACGAGGACTTGAAACCCTCCAAACAGGCAGGGCCGACGCCAAAACCGAAGCCTCCAAGGCCTTCGCCGAAGCCAACAACGTCCTCGACGACGCACTCGCCAAGCAGGACCAAAACCTCCCCCTTCACATCCAAGCGGCCAACCTCTACAACGCCCTCGCCCAACTCGACAGCGACAACGCCGAAAGCTACACCAAAAAAGTCCGCTCCACGATCGAACGCGGACGCACGCTCGCACTGCCCGAAAAACAGTTCTTCGTCGACATCAACGTCATGGCCGCCAACGAGGCCCTCAGAAGCCGCGGCCGCGAACCCGCCGACGCAATCTACCGCGCCACACTCGACCAAGCCCCCAACTCCCAGGCACTCCGCCTTCAATACGCCGAGTTCCTCTCCAAAGACGTCGCCACCCGCTCCAAGGCCATCGAACTGCTTTCCAAACCCATCGAACCCGACCAGGGCGACAACTCGGCCCTCGCCGGCCAGCGACTCGCCAATCTCACCGCCGCCACCGCGCGCAGCCTCAACGCCTACCGCCTCGACGAGGTTCCAACCCTGCCGGACAAACCCGCCCGCGACGCAATGCTCGCCAAGATCGAGGAGGACGTCCGCAGGATGCTCGTCGAGCGGTCCGACGATTACCTCGCCCTTTCTTTGCAGGGCCGCCTGTTGGTTCTCCAGGGACGCAGCGTCGACGCCGTGCAGTCCTTCGAACGCGCCCGCACCGCCATCGAACGAACCATGGGCGAGCAAACCACCGAACGCCCGGAACTCGTCACCGGACGCCTGGACATCATGCTCCGACTCTCCGACGCCTATCGCATCGCCGGACAAACCGGCAAGCAACGCGACCTCATCCGCGAAGTCGTCTCCATACGCCCGGACTACATCCCCGGCCGCGCCCAGCTCGTCGAACTCCTTTTCCGCGAGGGCAACACCGAGGCGGCGCGGGCCGAGTTCCTCGCGGCCAGGGCCCAAATGGAAAAACTCGCCGCCGTCGAAAACCCCGAGAACAAATCCCAGCTCGACCTCTTCCGCCGGGCCATCGACGCGGTCGGAACCCGCTTCGCCGACTCCGAAGCCGGCGTCGCCGACCCCATCGCCTTCCTCCGAAGGATGCCCGAGTCAACCCGCGTCGAACGCGTCCGCAAGGGCACGGCGGCGCTGCAGATCAAACAGTACGCCGATGCCTCCCGCATCCTCCAAGTCGACGTCGCCGCCGACCCGAAGGACGTCGAAGCCGCCGGACTGCTCGTCAACGCCCTCTCCCTCGACGGAAAGACCGACCAGGCACGCGAGGTCCTCAAACAGGCAATGGCCGCCAACCCCGACGACAACCGCCTGAAAATGCTCGACGTCCGACTCTCCGGCGGGTCCGTCGGCGACCAGGCAAAACTCATCGAAGACGAAATCCGCAAAATCCCCGACGAGTTCAACCGCGAAATGCAGCTGTACCTCTTCAAGTCACAGCGAGGCGACCGCCCGGGCGCCATGACGCACTTCATCCGCGCCGAGCAACTCAACCCCGACGACCGACAGGTCCTCGATCAACGCTTCCAAATCGCGCTGCTCGAAAAAGACTGGGCGACCGCAGACCGCGTACTGCCCAAACTCGTGGCGATCAGCAAAGCCGGAGGCGCTGAAATCGGCGACCAAGCCGGCGGAAACCTTTACCGCTTCCGACTCGCCCAGGCACGCGGCAACGCCGCCGATGCCATGAGCATCGCCACCGAAATCTCCCTACAACTCCCCACCTTCGCCCTCAGCTGGGTCTCCCTCGGGCAGGCCAACGCCATGAACGGCAACCACGAACGCGCCCTGGCCAACTTCGAGCAGGCACTGCAGTTCAAACCCGACGAACGCGCCGCACTGCTCGGCGCCGTCGACGCCAACTACGCCCTCAACCGCCTCGACGACGCCAAGAAGTACATCGACCTCGGACGAACCCGAATTCCCGGCGATCCCACCTTGGCCCAAGCGGAAACGGCACACAACCTGCGGTTCGGCGACCCAGACGCCGCGGTCGCCACCTTCGAACGCGAAATCGAACGACTCTCCGGCGCGGAACGCGAACTGGTCCTCAAAGTCAACTCCATGAGCCCCGGGCCAGAACAGGACAAACTCCGCGCAGACCTCGCCTCGGTCAGCCGCAGACTCGGCGAAGTCCTCGCCCAAGCCGGCGACGGCTACTTCCGACTCGCCGCCGGCCGCGAAACCAAGGGCGACGTCGCCGGCGCACGCGACGCCATCGCCAAATCCCTCGCCGTCCTCTCCCGCGCCTCGGACAAACTACCCACCGAACTGGCCGTCATGGCCTCCCTCGCACGCATCGCACCCATGAACCCCAACCCGGGTTCCGTCGAGCCAGCACTCAAACGCACCGCCGACGCACCCGAACTCGCCAACAGACCCGAACCCACACTCATCCTCGCCCAGTACTACCTCGCCCTCGGACGCGCCGACGAAGCCGAAAAATCCATCCGCGAAGCGGTCCGCCGCGGCGGAACGGCGCCCGCGCCACGCGCCTCCGCCGCACAACTGCTCTTCCGACTGGGAAAAGTCGACGACGCACTCGCCGTACTCTCAGACGCGGAAAACGCAGCCGGCAACAAAGACCTCCAACGCCTCCGGGCCGAACTCCTCGTCAGTTCGGGACGCTACGAACAAGCCGAAAAATCCCTCCGCGCCCTGATCCAACAAACCCCCGAAGACGCCGGACTCTCCAACCTCCTCGCCCGAACCCTGATCTTCGGCAACCGCTTCGAT
>JBBRUM010000038.1:0-14205 GCA_038247815.1 Tepidisphaerales bacterium
CCCGCCGAGTTTGAGACGCTGCTGATCCACGAGGTGATCGACTTCGCGACGATGCTCCGCTGCCAAGACGCCGCGTTCAAACACGCCTTCGCCTGGCCCTTCAAGGAACCCGCCCGCCAACTGGCCGAAGCGGGGAGATAGTTGGGGAGGCAATGGCTGAGAGGAGCGGGGGCGGGTTCAAGACGACGATTCGGACAAAGGCAAGGTTCATCGTATCGTCGATGTCGAATCCGACCTGCGACTCGATCGAACCGAAGTGCACCAACCCCTCCCGACGCGCAGCCAGCGCTAGGAACCGCGATTAGCCATAGTCTGCGTGCTCCGTCGCAAGTCGGTCCTTGTAGGCATCAAGCTCGGTTCCAAGCAGCTTCATCGAAGGAACCAACCGGTCCTGGATATGGACGATAATCCGGTAATCAAACTCCCGCCCACCCGGCCGACAGGCGACCACACCAAGAGCTTCAACGTTCTCCAATCGCGGGTCGGGTCGACAGCAAATGGCGATCAAGAGGAAAGTCATGATGTGCCGACGATCGCAGGGCCATTCTCGTCACAACGGTCACCAGAAGAGTTAACCTTGGTTTGGCCGTTGGTGCCCCGGACAGGGTGCGGCGGATTGTCCCACGAGCAAAGGTTTGTTTTGTGGCGTTGCTCCCTTGCCTGTGGTAGACTTTCCGGTAGAACGTCGGTCGACGGGATGCGGTGGCACTTGCCGCGTCGCGCTTCGGTCGGCGACCTTTGCGGGCGGTGAGCTGGGCGGGTCGCGGGCGGCCCTTCCAACCCCCCGGGCGCGGCGGCCGTCGTCCGTTGTGATGACGTGTGGGGATTGACACCGGAGGCCAAGCCTCCTTTCCCCGAGGCTTGCGGCGTGTTCCGGGCAAGGTGCCCGGGCGACTCAATTTTCCAACTTCGGGTCAAACGAACGCGACGGGCCTCGCCCGCGCAAGGGAGCTTTCCGCCATGCCCTCTGTAGCTTATTCAACCGGCGACATCCGCAACGTCCTTGTCGCCGGTCACGGCCAATCCGGGAAAACAACCCTCATCGACGCCATGCTCTTCGCCTCCGGGGTTGTCACACGCCACGCCTCCCCAGCCGAAGGCAACTCCTTCGCAGACTTCGAAAAGGAGGAAAAAGAACACCGCCACACCATCTACTCCAAGCTCCTCCACCTCGACCACCTCGGCAAACGCATCAACCTCATCGACGCGCCCGGCTCGCCCGACCTCCTCGGCCAAGCCATGCAGTGCCTCCCAGCCGTTGAAACCGTCGCCGTCGTCATCTCCGCCTCAGCCGGAATCGAGGTCGCCACCCGCCGCATGATGGACGCCGCCCTCGAACGCAACCTCCCCCGCGCCATCATCATCACCAAAACCGCCGCGCCCGACGTCGACCTCGAAGCCCTCGTCGCCAGCATCCAGGAAACCTTCGGCCCCGACTGCATCCCCATCAACCTGCCCACAGGCAAGGGCCGCGCGGTCGTCGAGTGCCTGCTGAACAAGTCCGGCGAGTCGGACTTCGGCTCGGTCGCCCGCACACACATCGCCCTGCTCGACCACGTCGCCGACATGGACGAAGAGCTGATGGAGAAGTATCTCGGCGGCGAGGAGCCCAACTACGACGCCATCCACGCCCCCTTCGAAAAAGCGATGGACACCGGCCACATCGTCCCCATTCTTTTCACCGACGCCAAAACCGGCGTCGGCGTCGCCGAACTGCTCGACTCCATCGCCAGGCACTTTCCCTCCCCCCTCGAGGGCAACCTCCGCAGGTTCGTCGGCGATGAAGACAAGAACTTCAACTACGCCGAAGACCCCGCGGGCAAGCTCCTGGCCCACGTCTTTAAGGTCACCACCGACCCGTTCGTCGGAAAGCTCGCCCTCTTCCGCGTCCACCAGGGCCGGGTCACCGGGCACTCGCACGTTCTCATCGGCCACTCGAAAAAAGCCGTCAAGATCGGCCACGTCTTCCACCTCCAGGGCCGCGAACACCGCGAGGTCCCCGAGATCGTCGCCGGAGACATCGGCGCCGTCGCCAAGATCGAGGAGATCCACGCCGGCGACGTCCTCCACGACGACCACGCGCTCGACGGCGTGCACCTCGCACGCGAAACGCTCCCCACCCCGCTCTTCGGCTTGGCTGTCGCCCCCAAGAACCGCGGCGACGACGCCAAGCTCTCCGTCGCCCTGACCAAAATCGCCGAGGAAGACCCCACCTTCCGGTACCACGTCGACCGCAGCACCCACGAAATGGTGATCCAAGGCCTCGGCGAGTTGCACCTGAGGCTGATCCTCGAAAAGCTCAAAAATCGCGGTCTCCTCGTTGATACTTCGCCCCCGAAGATCGCATATCGCGAGACCATCTCCCTCTCCGCCGAGGGCCACCACCGCCATCGAAAGCAAACCGGAGGCTCGGGGCAGTTCGGAGAGGTTTATCTCCGCATTCAGCCGATGGAGCGCGGCGCCGGCTTCGAGTTCGCCGACGAAATCTTCGGCGGAACCATCCCCGGCCAGTACGTCCCCGCCGTCGAAAAAGGCTGCCGAGACCTCCTCGAAATCGGCCCGCTCAGCGGCAGCCCACTCGTCGACGTCAAAGTCACCGTCTACGACGGCAAGCACCACCCGGTCGACTCGAAGGAGATCGCCTTCCGAACGGCTGGAAAGCTCGCCTTCCGCGACGCCATCCTCAAAGCCAAGCCCGTGATCCTCGAGCCCATCGTCAAAATGGAAGTCTCCGTCCCCGATAAACACCTCGGCACGGTCACCGGCGACATCTCCGGCAAACGCGGCCGCATCCTCGGCACCGACGTCATGAGCGGCGGCATGTCCATGGTCACCGCAACCGCCCCGCTCTCCGAAGTCATGCACTTCCAATCCCAACTCAAGAGCATCACCGGCGGCCAGGGCAACTTCTCCATGGAACTCTCCCACTACGACCCCGTTCCCCCCGCGGTCGCCCAATCCCTCATCGCCGGCTACAAACCTCACCCGGAGCAGGACTGATCCCCGCCACAAGCTTCACGCCCAAACGAAGGGAGCAGGCCATCGGCCTGCTCCCTTTCTCTTTCTCTCCACTCGGTCCACCGGGCTCACGCCGCACAGCGAACACCCCCTGCCACCCGCCTACCGACGCCGCGCCAACAGCAGCATCGCCGGCGCCAGCAGCCCCAACGCCGCCGGCTCGGGGATCACAGCAACCACCCCGTTGATCGCAAGGTCAACGCTGTCTCCAGCCTTCTGGCCCAATCCACGCATCTCAAATCCACCACCCGTCACGTCCAACAGGTGCAACCGCATCGTCACCGTCCCCGAAACACCCTGCAACGCCCCGACCCCCGAAGTGTCCAGCAAGAACGCGTTCCCGCCAAAGTCCTCCGCCACGCCGAACGACCCTGCCGAAGCGCCCGCCGTCGCAAATCCGTCGAAGCTGTACAACACCTCAAAACTCCGAACCCGGTTCTGCGAATACGCAAAACCCGACACCGAGCTCACGCTCGCCGTCGACGACGGATCAATCACCATCGCCAACTGGATGAACGCGTTCCCCGCTACCGACGCCGCAAGGTCGTTAAACGTGCTACCACTGTTCGTATTGAACGCCCCCCGAGTGTTGTCCACATACACCTCGTCCGCGCCAAACCCGCTACCACGCACAAGCGCCGCCGCAGCAATACCCGGGTCATTCACCGTCGACGCGAACGTCACCGCAGTCCCGTTGGACATTCCAAAATCCCAGCTCAACAGCGCCGCCGGAGCCCACGAACTCGCCACCAGAACACACGCCAACGCCGCCGAAAGACCAATCTTGCTTTTCACGATCTCCTCGATCTCGTTGTCACATCGCTCGCACACAATCACCCACTGCCACAACATGACCCCTACAAGACCTAAACCAGCCTGTTTACGGCAATTTGTTTCCCAATTACGTCAGATGAAATGATCAACCCCGCTCAATTCCGCCCGCCACCACCCAACCCGCCAGCAATCGATTCCTTGCAACCCACCCACCACAGTCTCCGCCCAAACACAACCGACGCGACCAACAACGCCACACCCCCCGCCCTCAGCGTCCACGCAATACCCAGTCGCTCGGCCAACAGCCCCACCGCCAGCGCACCCAGCGGCACCGTCCCCATGAACGACATCGTGAAAAACGACATCACCCGACCCCGCATCGCGTCTCCAGCCAGCGTCTGGCAAAGCGTGTTCGTGCTCGCAGACTGCATGATCATCGCCGCACCCATCACCCCCACCAGCACCACCGCCACCGAGTAACTCCGCGTAAACGACAACGCCAGCAGCGTCACCGGCAGCACCATCGACGCCCCCGCGATCAGTCTCGGCAATCCCCCAATCGTCCGCCGCGTCGCCAAAAACAAAGCCGACAACGTCGCCCCCACACCCACCGACGCAAACAAATACCCATACCCCGCCGGCCCCACCCCCAAATGGCTCTTGGCCACGCTCGCCAATTGCGAATTGAAACTCACCCCCAAAAACGACGTCGCGCACATCGCCAGCAGCGCCGTCCGCAGCACCACATTGTTCCGAATATATGAAACCCCCGCCCCAAGCTCAGCCAAATACCGCGTGCCCTTCGGCGTCCGCGCCGTCTCCCGCGGCGACATCCAATACAACGCCAACAGCACCCCCGCATACGAACACGCGTCCAGCGAGTAGCACACCGCCGGCCCCGTCAGCGCCGACCCATACGTCGCCCCCGCCGCCAGCACCAGCCCCGCCAGCGCCGGCCCGGCGAACCGCGACAAATTCACAATCATCGAGTTCAGCGCAATCGCGTTGGGCAGGTCCTCCCGGCGGTCCACCATCTGAATCGCAAAGCTCTGCCTCGACGTCAGATCCACCGCGTTGATCAACCCCTGCAACAACTGCAAACACAATATCCCCGCCACCATCCCCACCCCCCCCAACACCCCCGTCCACGCCAGCCCCGCCAGCAACGCCGACTGCGCCGCCGACGCCGACTGCGTCAGCAGCAGCGTCCGCCGAAGGTTCCACCGATCCACCAACACCCCCGCAAACGGCGCCACCACAAACATCGGAATCTGCGCCACAAACGCCGACAACCCAAGCAGCAAACTGCTCCCCGTCAACTCGTAAATCAGCCACGCCGTCGCCACCGACGTCATCCACGAACCCGTCAGCGACACGAATTGCATCACGAAAAACGACCGAAAATTGCGACTCTCCAAGGCGCGCAGAGCAAACGGAAACCTGGACACAGCGGGTGGATTCACAGGGCAAACCCTATGCGCCCCCGGGGTGATGCGCGCCGAGAGGTCCGGCGCGCAACGGGGTTTGCGAGAAAATGAAATTTTTCACTCCCCTTTCCCGTGCAAATCAGCGCCCGCGCTGCGCGCCGCCCCACCCGGCGCGCAGCGCGGGGGGGGAGGTTGAGGAGACAACCAAAAATGAACAGCACGCGAAACAACAACGCAACCATCGACAACGTACTCGAGTCCGCCGGACTCCCCCCCGCCGCCCTCCGCGACGCCGCACGCCACCTCGACGAGGTCGACAGGCCCCGGATGCGCCGCTGGTGGAACTACTACCGAAACCCCACCACCCCCCTTCCCCCCGGAACCGCCCAAACCGGCGCCGAACGCCCCTACCGCCAAGCCCAGGAATGGGGCCTCCCCGCACGCATCACCGGATTCGCAGCCGGAAACGCCTCCGTCTCGGCCGAGCGCGCCGGCGGAATCGCCCGAAAAGAAGTCGTCGTCGAAAACGACATCGGCTGGCGCGTCGACGCAATGGTCGACCACCTCTTCGGCCGCGAACTGTTCATTGACAGCGCCGCCGCCGACCCCTCCCGCCGCGCCGCACTCTCCGCCCTCCTCCGCGCAATCCTCCACGTCAACGGCGGAATCGCCCTCCTCCAGCAGGCCGCCGTCCTCGGAATGGTCCACGGTTTCGTAGACGTCGTCGTCAAGCTTGACGACGCAGCCGCCAACGCAATGCGCGGCGAGTTCCCCGGCGAACACGGGGCGTGGCAACAAATATTGGCGCCGGCTGACGAGTCGGCGGCGCCGGGTGCGCAGGAACGTGGGACGGGGCGGGCGTACGGCGCGTCAGGCGACGCGCCGCACGCCCGCCGGGACGAACTCAACCCTGGAACGGGCCCGGGAACCCACCCGGACGGACGGCTCATCGAGCGTCTGGCCCGACTCATCCGGTTCGAGATCGTCCACCCGTCCCACGCCCTGCCACTTCCCGCCTCGGCTGACAAGCCCGACGCCTACGCCCGGATCTGGGAGTCCGCCGCCGCCACCGCCGACGACGAACCCGCAGCCCCCAAACGCTGGTGGCACCGCGCCCTCCCCCCCGCCGACGCCGCCATCACCCGCACCCGCGAACTCGAACTTCTCACCGCAACCCGCTTCCTCCGCGTCAGCGCCGGGACCGTCCTCGCCCACGGAGAACACTCCCTGGGCGAGCTCCCCGTCGTGCACATCCAAAACCTCGCCATGCCCTTCGAGTACGCCGGCAGGTCGGACGTCGAGGCCCTCTTACCCCTACAGGACGAGCTCAACACCCGCCTCTCCGACCGGGCATACCGCATCACCATGCAGAGTTTCAAAATGTTCCTCGGAAAAGGTGTCGACAACTTCCTGTCCATGCCCGTCGGCCCCGGACGCATGTGGGCCACCGACAACCAAGACGCGGAAATCAAGGAGTTCGGCGGCGACGAACGCTGCCCCAGCGAAGAACTGCACATCGCCGAAATCCGTGAAGCCATGGACAAAACCAGCGGCGTTCCCCCCGTAGCCGCCGGGCTGATCCGCGACCGTGTCGGCCAGCTCTCCTCGGCTGCGGCCCTCCGGGTCACACTTCAAAGCCTCCTCGCCAAGACCGAACGCAAACGGGCCACCTACGGCCGCGGGATCGCCGAGATGCTCCGCCTCGCCCTCGCTTGGCTGGACGTCGCCGGACTGCTCCCAACCACGTCCACCGAGCGCGCCGCAACACTCACCTGGCCCAGCCCGCTACCGGAGAACGCGATGGAACGCCTCCGCGAAGCCGAAATCAAAGCCCGACTCGGCGTGCCCATCGAACAGGTGCGGCGCGAGATCGGGTACTAACCGCGAAAGGGGTGCGAAATGTCCGAATCAAATGACGCCGCAGCCGCAGAAGTCGCTCCGGTGATGTCGCCTGTGATGTCGGCGGTGATGTCGCCGGTTGTGTCGCCGCCGGCGCATACCGCGGGCAACGGCGACGCCGGCTCGGAGGTCGTTGAAGCGCGACGCAGGCTGGCCGAACTCTCGGTCGCCCTGGCGGAACGCTTCGACCGCGCCGCATGGCTGGAGTTGCTCCGCTTGCGACGCAGATAACGCCGTTTGTGCCCGGCCCGCGCGGGTCGGGATGATTTGAGTTTGTTCTTTTGGAAAGGGAAAGTGTCATGCCTTTTACTGGTAAAGCCACGTACAGCGCCGGTTCGGCTCTCCCCGAGCTCGCCGAAGATGTCGCGGACCTGGTCTCGATCGCCTCGCCGTGGGAAACGCCCCTGCTCGAAGCCCTCGGCGACGCCCGCACGCCGGCGAGAAGCACGGTGCACGAGTGGGTCGAGGACTCGCTCCTGCCCAACACCGACCGCGTCAACGACACGGTATACACAAACGCGACGACCGACGTCACCTTCACCGTCCTCACCGCCGCGCGCTTCCGGGCGGGTGACCTCATCCGGGTCGCCAACGCGAGTAGCGAAGTGATGCTCGTCAGCTCGGTGGCGGGCAACGACCTGACGGTGGTCCGCGGGTATGGCGGTTCGACGGCTTCGGCCCTGGCGAACAACCAGGTGATCACCATCCTGGGCAACGCCGCCATCGAGGGCGACGACGCCGCCCTGCCGAGGTTCACCAACCGCTCGCGGGTGCTGAACTACAGCCAGATCTTCACCGCCACCGTCGAGGTCTCCGGCAGCCAGCTCGCAGTCCGCCCCGTCGGGATCTCCGACGAGCTCGACTACCAGAAGAACCAGCGCATGCGCGAGCTGCTGCGGGACCTGGAGAATTGCGTGATCAACGGCCGGGCGGCCGGATCCACCCCCGAGGGGTCGTCGACCACGCGACGAACCCTCCGCGGACTCGTCCCATCGATCTCCACCAACCGCTTCTCGCCGGGCACCAACGGGTTTCCCGTCGACACCGCGCTCTCCGAAGCGCAGCTCAACCTCGCCCTCCGCGAAATGTGGCGGGCCAGCTCCGGTCGGGTGGACCTGATCGTCGTCGGCGGGCCGGAAAAACGCGCGATCAACAACTTCGCCGCCTCATCCCGCAGGTTCGATCCAGCCGATGACCGCTTCAAGCAGCTCTTCAGCCTCTACGAAAGCGACTTCGGCGTCTGCCGCATCGTGCTCTCCCGCAACGTCCCACCGGGCACGGTGCTGCTGCTGGACTCCAGTCGCATCGAGGTCATGCCCCTCACCGGGCGGAGCTTCCACTACAAACCCCTCGCCCGCACCGGCGACCGAGAATCGGGACAGGTCGTCGGCGAATACACGCTGGAGTTCAGGAACGAGATCGCCCACGGACTGATCTCCGGGCTGACGACCTAGCCGCAGGGGGTTGGGGTGCGGGGAGGTTGGAGCGCGAGAGGGGGGTTGTGGCGCGAGAGGGGGCTGGGGTGTGCGGCGTGGTCGGCGTGGAAGCGTCGGCCACGCCTTGGCCGGGCAATTGGTGTTTGACGGAGGTGTCTAATGCGACTGCTGTGCAATGACGTGGATCTGCTGCGCCGCGAACCGGGGCTGCTGCGCGAGTGCCGCGTGGTGGCGTCGAGACTGGTCAGCCTGCCGACAACCTACACGGGAGTGAGCGGCGCGGTTTCAGCGCTGGTCTTCAACGGGGATACGCCGGTGCGGCCGGGGAACGTGGCGTGGATCGAACAGCGGTCGCGGGCGTTCGCCGTGATCGGGCTGGGGGAGCAGATCATTCAGGTGGCGGCGGTGACCAACCAAATGCCCGACGACCCGACGAACGACGTGCCCGAGCTCGAAGCCGGCCCGGGCGACGGGGGCGTGACCACCGAGGTTTGGACTTTCCCGCAGATCTCCTGGGCCTCGCGTCGCGTGCTGGCACGGCTGGATCTGAGGTCCCTGACGACCGCCGGGCAGTTCGACGCCGAGGCGTTGCGGGAAGTGGCGGCGCTGTTGGCGCTGGCCGCGGTGTTCCGGTCGATGTCGGCGCTGGACCGGACGCTGGTCAACGACAACTTCGGCCGGGGCGTGAGCTTCAGCCAGAGCTGGCGACTCCACGGAGAGTGGTACGAGCGCGCGGCCGATCGAGAGCTGCGGCGACTGAAGTTGGCGGTGGACGCCAACCTGGACGGGAGGGCGGAAGCCGAGCGGGCGCCGGGTGTTCCGGGGCTGATGAGGGTATGACCGGGGAGGTCAAAGATGGAAGAAATGCGGTTGTTGTCCGAGGCGGCGAGCTTCGGGGCGGCGGGGCTGATGGGGGCGATGTGGCTTTGGGAGCGGGCCGGCGCGCGACAGCGCGAGAAGCAGATCGACGAAGCCCACCATCGAATCATGGGCGACCGTGTGGCGCTCGGGCAACTCATCGAAGTGGTGCGACAAAACTCGGAGGCGCTGACGCGACTCTCCGAACGACTTAAAGGAGGGCAGCCGTAATGAGACGATGGGCGAAGTTGGTTTTATTTGTGTGCGTGGGCGGAGTGGCGGGCGGGTGTGGGAGCTACGCGGGGATGCAGGCGGAGTTGGCGGCTCAGGGGAGGGAGGGCCTGCGGCGGGTGGAGGGGGCGCGGGCGGGCAGCTCGGCGGCGGTGGTGGCGAACTTGGAGGACCGTCGGAGAAGACTCGCCGACGCGTTTGAGCTCGACGTCCGCGGTGCGGGCGGTGAACTCTCGCCGGAGTGGGTGATCTCGGCGGGTCGTGGGTATGCGGCGGGGCTGGAGCGACTCGCCGAGGCGCGACTCAGGCAGGAGCAGGCGGACCGGGCGTCGACTGACAACGCGGCTGCGGCCGACGAGGCGCTGGCGCTACTCGAGCGGATGCTCCGGCGGCAGGCGCGGGTCGGAACCGAGGAGGTGCAACCATGAGCAATCGGAAACTAACGGAACAGGTGGAACGGGAAGTCGGCCGGCGGTGGGCGGAGTTCGAAGCCGCCCACCCGAACCTCGCGCGCGAGCTGGAGTACGACTGGCACGTGGGCGAGGCGGTGGCCCGTATCCGGGAGGACCCAGCCTACCGGGCGGCGATGGCGCGAGGGTTGGCGGGCGAGCAGCTTGTGGCGGTGTCGGGCGAGGTGGTGAAACGGGTGGTGGCTGTGGTGTTGCGGGCGGTTCGATAGGAGGCTGGATCGAGGGGGGGACGGCCCGGGGAAACCTAGGCTGTTCTTCTTTACCGCTGGGCGGCGGAGACGGTGAATTCGAAGAGGGTGCGGAACTCGAGTTGTTGGAGGGAGACGGCGGTGCGGTGGCGGGGGTCGGAGGGGGGGAGGGTGTGGGCGGCGTCGGCGAGGTCGGTCAGGGCGGCGCCGGCGGTGTCGGGGGAGAAGAGGCGGAGCAGGCGCTTGTCGGCTGGGCTGTCTCGGAGGAGCACGGCTGCGTTGTTGGCGAAGGAGGGGTAGGCGGGGTGTCCGGCGGCGCGGGCGTACCAGTACTTTGCGTTGGAGAAGTCGCCCTCGCGGCGATGGAGGATGGCGTGCCAGTACGAGCCGGTGGCGGTTTCGACGGACTGGCTGAGCTCGTGGGACTCGGTGAGGTAGTCCTGCCACAGCCAGAGTGCGGCGAGGAGGCAGGTGGCTTCGGTTTCCTGGGTGACGAAGGTGGGGAAGAGGGTGCGCGGGCCGGCGTTGGTTGCGGCGGTGAGGTCGGCGAGGGCGGCGGGATTGCCGTCGCCAGGGGCGATGACGAGCTTTTCGTAGGATGCGTCAGCCGAGAGCTTGAGGATTTTCCGGGCGAGTGGGGCGAGGTTGTCCATGGGTGCAGTGTAGAGGTTTGGGTGGGGGGCGGGTTGAGGATAAGATGTGGCGATGAACGCGAAACATAACGGATTGTGTGTGGCGGCTGGGCTGGTGGCGTTGGGTGCGGTGTTGGCGGGCGGGTGCACCGATACTCCGGGAATGTTGCGGAACCAGGACGCGTCGCTGCGGCGGCCGACGAGCGTGATCCGGGCGGACGCGGCGCAGCGGGTGTATCCGAGCGAAGCGCCGCGGGTGCGGGGTTTGGCGTCGCGGAGTCAGATCGGGTACATGGCCAAGACGGTGGAAGTGGCGAACCTGTCGACGGAAGACTGGGAGAACGTCGAGGTTTGGGTGAACAAGCAGTTCGTGGTGTTCCTTCCGCGAATCGAGAAGGGGACACTCCGGGCGATCCCGTTCGACGCGATGTTCGACCGGGACGGCCGGCACATTCCGAAGAACTCACGGACGTTTGTGGTGGAGACCGTGGAGGTGTTCATGGGCGGGAAGCTGCACGATGTGAAGGTGACGGTGGCGTTGTAGGAGGGCGTGGTACGTGGTTGGGGAGGGGGTCAGCGGGGTTTGGTTTCGCGGACGGCGGGGGGTCCGGAGAGGGAGAAGAGGATGACTTCTTCGCCGGTGGCGGTGCTGATGTCGTGGTGGAGGGAGACGACGGTGGTGGAGGTGATGTTGTTGACCAGGGCTTCGAGAAGCGGGCGGGCGGTTTCGATGAGCTGACTTCGGACTTGCTTGAGGAGGTCGCGGCCTTTTGAGGAGGGGAGGGTGTGTACGAGCTGTTGCTCGGCTGCGGTGAGCACGCCTTGAAGGCGGACGACGATGAAGTCGTTGAGGAGGTGGCAGTGGATATGTTTGGGTCCGCGGCCCATGTATTCTTGCTCGAAGCGTGAGATACCTTCGCAGACGGCTGCTTCGATTTCGCCTTGGGTCATAAGAGGGGATCGATTGGGAGTGACAGGGGGATATTTCTGTTGTTGTGTGATGTGGGAAGCATATCAAGAAAAAGGAGGTGATGTGAGAAAATAACTTGATTATGGATTCAGCGTTGGTAAGCTTTGTAACGGTCATCGCCGTGAGCGAAGTTTCAGGCGATGACGGTATCGGAAGACAAAACGAGGGGCAGCCCGATAGATCGGGAAGCCCGTTGTGAGTATGCCGACCCGGAGCAGCACCCCTTTGTGGGGGTATTGCCCCGGGTCGGCTTTTTTCGTTTCCCATTTTCGTTTCGCCGAGGGTTCGGCGGGCGTTGCAAGGATCCGCAGATGCAAAAGGATTCGATGACGATGGCGAGACGAGTTGCGGAGGCCGCAAGCGCGTTTCAGCGTGAGCGGACGGGGGTCGCCCCGTCGGCTGTGACGGTGGTGATGAGCGCGGACACGCTGGTGATCACGTTGCACGGCGCGTTGTCGCCGGCGGAGCAGGCGATGGCGACGAGCCCGGCGGGAGCGATGAAGGTGCAGGAGTTCCACAGGCAGCTTTTTGCGTCGTCAGACGGAACATTGCGGAAGGAAATCAAGAGGATTACGGGGGTAGACGTGCGGGAGGCGACGGCTGAGGTGGAGACGGTGACGGGTACTGTCATTCACGCTTTTACGAGCGGGACGGTGGTGCAGGTGTTTTTAATGGCCAAGCGGGTTCCGGCGATACAATGGAATGGCGAGACGATCACAAATGGGTCAATAACGGACCACAATACAATTTCGTAGCGTGACGTTGATTCCGCACGAAAAGCGACATGGACGACAGGCTTCTAATGTTGGAGTTTTTATGAAAACGCAAATGGGTTCGACTCAAATGGGCGTTTCGGGTTCGGCCTCGGAGAGTTCGCGGCAGGGCGCGGAGCAGCACGCGGGCGGGACGCCGTCGCATGCGGAAACTGCGCGTAGGGCGTACGAGATTTACATGAAGTCTGGGCAGATTCCAGGATGCTGCGAGAAGAACTGGCGGCAGGCCGAGGCGGAGGAGAAGAAGATGAGTTCGTCGTCATCGCGGGACGGGCAAATGGCCCCGGAATCAAAGCCCGCGCCATATTCGAGTGCGCTGGCTGCGGGGCAGTTGGCGTCGAATGTGTCGAGCAAGCCGGCGAGTGACAGCAGCAAGGGCGGGTCGGGGAGCTTTGGCAATACGAAGTCCCATGCGTAAGGCGTGGGGGAAGGAAAATGGTTCAAAGGGGGGCGGGGAGTTTGTTTCGCCTGGGCGGGCTGGTTCGGACTGGTCGGGTCCGTGATTGGGGCAAGCCGGTCGTTCCGGGTGCAGGCTGTGCTGAGGGGTATGGCCTGCACCCAGACCGGTAACACATGATCCGACATGAAAGCTGAGGATGCTATGGGACTGATTTTACTAATTTTAGTGGTTTTGTTGCTTGTCGGAGCGTTGCCGACGTGGGGTCACAGCAAGAGCTGGGGGTATGGGCCCAGCGGCGGGTTGGGGCTGGTGCTGGTGATATTGCTGGTGCTGGTGCTGATGGGGTACGTGCCGCGGACGTTCTAGGGGTTCGGCAGGGGCGAATGGGGGCGTATGGGTGGGAGTAAAGAGGTGTGAGATGATGCGCATTGGAAAGAAATCGATGGCGGCGGTGTTGGTGTTGCTGGCGGTGGTGGTGGTGTTTGGCGGTTGCAACACGTGGCGTGGGGCTGGGAAGGATGTTGAGAAGACGGGTCAGAACATGCAGTAGGGGCGTGGGGAGTTGGTTGGGGGTCAACAACTTACTTCAAAGAAGGATCACATGGCGACGCAAAATTATAATTCGGGACACTCGGGCGATGCAATGGGACATGGCGTGGTGGACGCGGCTGGGGAGAGGGTGAAGGGGTATGTGGACCGGGGAGTGGAGTACGTTGACCGTGGGGTTGAGACGGCGCGGGAGATGGGCGGGCGGGCGCGGAAGATGGAGCACAAGGCGGAGGAGTATTTGAAGGAGCACTCGCTGATGGCGATTGGGATTGCGGTGGGCGTGGGTGTGATTGCGGGGCTGCTGTTTCGCGGGCGGCGTGGTTCATAGGTGAGTGTTTTTGTCGATTTGGTTACCAAGGAGATCGAAGATGAGAAACGGGATTGCTTGGATGGCGGCGTTGTGCGTGGCGGGCGGGTTGGCGGTTGGAGCGGGGTGCTCTACGGGGGGATCGCGGGAGGTGTCTCACACGGAGAGCAACAAGACGGGTTGGTTCGGCGGGAAGAGCCGCGAGGTGAACTCGGTGTATGAGAACGCGGACGGGAGTCGGAGTGTGGAGACGGAGACGACGTCGACGCGCGG
>JBBRUM010000039.1:0-14169 GCA_038247815.1 Tepidisphaerales bacterium
CCCGGTGACGTTGGGCGGCGGGATGACGATGCAATACGGCTCGCCGGGTGCTGTGGGGTCTGCAAGGAAACAGTTTTCGTCCTGCCAGGTTTTCCAGATGGAGGCTTCGAGGGTGGTGGGATCGAACTTGGCTGCGAGGTCATTGGGCGCGGGCGGGGTCTTCAGCATAACGTTCTACCGATCGTTTCGGACTGCACGCCGCCATCGCCGGCGAACCGGAGGACTGCACCGAATCGGGTGCGGCGGCTGGGGAATTCAGGTTGATGCCACGGATTCGCCGCTTCGTCCGGACACTTTCGGTCGAACTGCGGTAGCCCCGGCGGAGAAAACTTCTCTCCACCAGGGCCTCAAACGACGACCGGGCGGCTGTTTGCCGCACCACGGAAACGCGCGCCATGAAACAGGAATCTCGACATGTCGGCATACTAGCAGGCCCCAGTGCTCCTCTCCCGCTTGTTCGATAGAATTTGATGGTCTGAAGGTCTTGCTTGTGGTAGATTCCGGTCAATCGATCCTACGCGTGAACCCGAGAGTGTACGCCCCACCTGCTTCGCTTGAGCATCACTATGCCCAGTACCCAACACGTTCAAAAGCCTGCCGACTCGCTTCGAAGCTCTGCCGTCCGGAAGCGCGGGCGTGGTTACACTGCGTGCCGACTCGCCACCGTCGTGGGAGCGGTCATGGCGGGGCAAACCGCGCGGGGGCAGACGCTTGTCACGTGGGCTTCGGGGGTGTCCGGCGAATACCTCGACCCCACGAAGTGGATCGGGCCGGTCCCGAACAGCACGGCGTTTGACGCGCTTATCAGCGCACCCGGAAACTACGAGGTGTTTGCGTCCGTGCAGCCCATCACGGTGGGCAAGTTTTGCGTCGACGCGCCTGGAGCGAGGTTCGTGCAGGCGAGCATGGTCGCGACGCGGGGAGTGGAGGTGCTTCGGGGGTCCGTCGGGTTCCGAAACTTGGTGGCACCTTTTCTGGTGTCCGGACTGACCGGGCAGACGGGAAGCGTGGGAGTGTCGGGTACGGGTTTCGACGTCGCCGAGTATGGTGGGCGGGTGGGGGTATCGGGGTCGACCATCTCGCCGGTGGTAACCCTACGCCCCAACACACAAATGGAAGTTCAGGGAGGGACGCTGGCGTTTACCGCGCCCAACGCGCGGCTGGAAGGAACAGGAAGTATTCGGCTGGTTCAGAGCGTGCTCCGAGGAACGCCGGATGCGCCGCTGGTGGTCGGTCCGGGGATCACGATCATCAACAACTATCCCAACACAGTCTTGCCGACGTTTGGCATTCACAACGTTGTCTTCCGAGGCACGCTCATCGCGGACATGCCCTCTGGGGTTCCCACTTTCTCCTTTCAGGCCTTTGGGTCGTTCAGCGGACGCAATGAAGGGGTGATTCGCAATGTTGAGAGGTCGCCGCTTCTGCGGGAGTTCACCGGCACGAACTCAGGGTTACTCGAACTTACGGGGTTCGACGGGACATTGACCACGCCCTTGAATCTCGTCAACTTCACCAACACGGGAACCACAACGCTCACACGAGTCCGTCCGCAGTTCGTCGGCACTGCGACCATCGCAGCGGGCTCGACATTTCGCGTCGTCGAAGGAATGCTGACGCTCGACCAAACTGTTATCAATACCCCATCCGGGCTAGCCGGAATCACATTGGTCAACTCGCGGATCAACCCATCCACATTCGACGTCGGCGGAGGCACGCTTGACACGTCGAACTTCCCCCTTCTGCTCAGCGAAGGACTGCTGAGGAATGGAACGTTGGTTGGGTCGGCTGGTTCGATTGAGGTAGTTCGCGGCAGGATGGAGAACATCCGGTTGGGCGTAGCCACCACCATCTCCTCCGCCAACCTCGACGTCACGGGATCAATCGAGTTGCTTCAACCCCTGACGGCCGCGGGCGGCGGTGTCCTCGGGTTGCCACTGCGGGTTCCGTCCGGCGCAACGTTCAGCGGAGTGGCGACACTGATCATTTCGTCGTCGCAACAACTCGGAGCGACCTCGGGCATCGCGGTGGCGGAAGGCGCAACCCTCGCTTTTGACCAGAACTTCAACACCGTCGTCGACGCTTCCTACGCATTGATCACAACATTGGGCACAGCCGATCCGAGCCGAAACTCAGCGGTTGTAAATCGGGGAACTGTGACGGTGTCGCCCAACTCCGTGCTTCAGTTCAATACGGATACGCTCACCAATCAAGGTCTCATCCGGTTGCGGGACAACTCGACGCTCGTGGTCGCCGTTGGGCATCTGGGCGACCTTGGTTCAATCGAGCGATCCGCCAGTTCTTCGGTCACCGTTTCTGGATCTCGTGACTTTGGGGCTGCGACATTCGACCTCGCCAACACCCCGGTGGGTGGACTTGACCTGTCGGACGTGAATTTGACCGGAGGGCGGCTGATCTCCGAGGGCCGCACGGTGAAAATTTCCCGATTGGGGGGAACGGGCAACAATCGGTTTAACAACACCACCCTCGCCCTCGTTCTCCTCGCGGACATCGGCACCCGTATCGGTGGGTCACCCCTCCTCGACGATGCCGAGCTCCGTTTTCGCGGGTCGACCCTCGCTCCGGACAACGAAACCGTATCGGGAAGCGGGTCGATTGTTTTTGTCGACCTGCCCAATGGACAACTCAACGCAAGTCGCCTCCCGAGCACCGTTGCCCTGTCCGTTCGCGCGGGCGCCTCCGCGACGGTCCAGCCTTTGATCGGTCGCGCCATCAATCTGGATGGCCCAATCGGTGTGGAGGGTGGTGCACTGAACCTGGGGACGTCGACATCCTCGACAAGTCCCATCGTGCTCAACAACCGCGCAGTCGTCACGGGTGGCGGGCGAATCGTGTTCAACCAGACAACGACCGTCTCGGCATCGGGATCGGTCGAGGTTAGGTCTGGAGATTTGGTGTTCACGGACAGGGTCGACAATCTGGGCTTGATCAAGGTAGATTCGGGATCATCGCTTCGAATGTTCTCTGCGCCGACTGGATTGCCAATCAAGATCGACGGCACGCTGATGGCCGCGCGCGGCACAATCCCTCTTGCCGTACTGCCGGAGTTTGGCCCGACGTCGGCGATCGGGGGCGTGATCGCAGGCAACCACTTTTTCGCCGGAGGCTTCAGCGTCCCATCGGCGTTGAATGTCAGTTCATTGGAGGTGGTTGTCGAGTTGGTCGTGGACAGTCTTCCCAACCCGGGCAATTCGTATGTCGTTCTTTCTTACGCGTCGCGGGTGGGCAACTTCCGGGGTTTCCGAGTGGCCAACCCCAACCCGGCGATCAGCCTCATTCCGACCTTCGGCGCAACTTCAGTTGCAGTACGTGTCCAAGCCAATTTCCCCGGTGATGCCAACTTGGACACCTTCGTTGGATCGGAGGACTTAAGAGCCTTGGGAGCACACTTCGGGTTTTGGGGCGTGGGTTGGAGGCAGGGTAACTTCAACGGTGATTTTCTTGTCGACATCGACGACCTTCGGATTCTGACCCTCCATTGGCAGGGCACACCCGAGCAATATGCTTCGCTGGTCCGGCAGTACAATCTGCCATGGGTTCCACTGCCGATTCCCGAGCCTGCCGCACTCGGTCTCGCCGTGCTTGGGCTCCCGTTTCTCGGACGACACCGCCGGGTTTGATGACGGGCCGTCAACCCCTTAAATGAAGGTTAGGATGTCGCGACCTAACGCAATTAGGCGGTGTTTTATTGGGGCGTCCTCCTGAAACTCCTCCTTCTATCCCACGCGGACGTTGGCGAGGATTTCGGCGTTGGTTTTCATTTTGCCCATGACTTCGGTTATGGTGCGGATGGCTTGGTAGGGGGCCATGGAGACGAGGTGTCTGCGGATGCCTTGGCAGGCGGCGAGGGTTTTTTCGTCGAGGAGTTTTTCTTCCTTGCGCGTGCCGGATTCGGCGATGTTGATGGCGGGGAAGAGGCGTTGATCGGCGAGTTTGCGGTCGAGGTTGATCTCCATGTTGCCGGTGCCCTTGAACTCTTCGAAGATGACCTGATCCATGCGGCTGCCGGTGTCGACGAGGCAGGTGGCGAGGATGGTGAGGCTACCGCCGTTTTCGATTTTGCGGGCTGCGCCGAAGATCTTCTTGGGGACTTCGAGGGCTTTGGAGTCGAGCCCGCCGGAGAGGGTTTTTCCGCCGCCGGGGCCGCCGTTGTTGAAGGCCCTGCCGAGGCGGGTGAGGGAATCCATCAGGACAACGATGTTGGCGCCAAACTCGACCTTGCGTTTGCAGCGTTCGATTACGAGTTGGGCGAGGTCGAGATGCTTGGCGATGTCGTTGTCGTTGGAGGAGGCGTAGACCGTGCCGGGCACGTTGCGCTTCATGTCGGTGACTTCCTCGGGGCGCTCGTCGATGAGCAGCAGCACGAGTTCGACGTCGGGGTAGTTGGCGTTGATTCCCTTTGCGATGTTTTGCATCAGGATGGTCTTACCCACGCGGGGGGGGGCGACGATCAGGCCGCGCTGCCCGAAGCCGATGGGGCACAGGATGTCGATGATGCGCGACGTGAACTCCGCTGGGTTGTGTTCGAGTTTGATTTGGGGTGAGGGGTCTAGGGCGGTGGCGTCGTAAATGCTGTTGCCACTGGCCGAGCGGGCGTAGTCGTCGAGGGTTTTGCCTTCGATGGCGTCGATTCGGTTGAGGGTTCTGCCCTTGGTGAGACCTTTTACCATCAGGCCCGGGCGGAGGTTAAGCTCGCGTATGACGCTCCGGGGCACGTAGAAGCCTTCGCCCCCGCCGACCGCGCGGAGAGGGTGCTTGGGGTCACGGAGGTGACCGTCGGACTTCTCGTTGGTGTATTGGAGCAACCCCTCTATCGGGGAGAGAACACTTTCCATCGATGCACTCGCTGCCGCCAAAGCGGCGTTCTTACGACCCTACCGTCTGATTGTCCGACCCGTGATTGGCTCCGCCGTGCGTGGCGGCTGTCACTTTTAGAATTGGTCAAACCCGAAACTCCCCGCAAGATAACAATGCCTAGTCTCCACATCCCACCGCCGCCGAATCCCCCCTGACCCCAACCCCCCGCCCCTAAACGTCCCCGTCCTGAAGCCCTCCCGTCACTAAACTGACGCACATCGCGCCCCAAAACGCAGACTACTTTACTGAAATCCGCCCGCAGAGTTGATTGACTCGTTTGCAACGGAGGTCATCAACCGACCCGCATTGGAAATAGCCGACCGAACTGAGTGTCTCCCAACTCTCCGATACATCCGCTGAGAATCAAACCCGGCGTTTTACGCCTGATTCGACCCTATCTAACAGGCCGCGTTTCAGAAATCGGCTAGTTAGCGAGCCTTGGTATCTGACCTTTGCCAGCTTAACCTTGGCCGTGGGTACATTGCCTGGCGAAAGCTTCCGACGGTGCTCATCAACCCCTGCACACCTGCGTTGCACCCGCCACTACGCCTAGTGTAGTCTATCAAATCAACCGGAGCAATCGGATGAGTATTTTGCAACAACTGACCGACGACATGAAGGCAGCGCTGCGTGCGGGGGAGAAGGAGAAGCTCCAAGTCATCCGAATGGTGCTCTCGGACGTCAAAAACATCGACCTTCAGCCGAGTAAGCCGACGGAACTCCAAGCCGTTGAGGGGTATTACAAGAAACTGCGGAAGGGGTTGGAGGAGTATGAGAAGCTGGGTAAGTCCAATGAGGTCAATGCGTTAAAGTTTGAGATGTCGGTGGTGGAAAAGTATCTGCCAAAGAAGCTGACAGAAGCCGAGACGGCGGCGTTGGTGGAGGCGTTTTTGGCGCAACAGGCGTTCACCGAAAAGCAGTCGGGGCAGGCGACCGGGATGTTTATGAAGGCGCACGGGACGACGGTGGACCCTGCGGTGGCGTCGCGGCTGGTGCGGGAGCAGTTGGCCGGGAAGTAGTCGGGGTTGGCGGGTTCTTTGCAGGCTGAGGGCGTTTCTGCCGATAAGTGCCTTATCGGACCATGGTGAAAGCTGCGCTGAAGGTTGTGCTGGTGGTGTCGCTGTTGTGGGCGGCGGGTTGGGCGTGGGCGGTGCAGGTGGAGGTGCCGGGGGCGGCGAGAGCGGGGCCGCCGGGGGGAGAGGTGGTGCTTGGGGGTGGAACGGCGACGGCGCTGGAGGGGGATGGCGGGCGGGTGGTGCGGTTTTTCGATTTTGATGAACGGCGGCTGGGCAACAGGGAGGACCTGCCAATTTTCTGGCAGAAGGTTGAGGGGGTGGGACTGCCGCATTACGTGAACGGGCGGATTGTGCAGGGGGTGGGCAGGTCGTCGAACTATTCGTTTCGGTTTGATTTGAATGGTGGGAGTTTGATTTACCGGTTTGACCCGCCGCCGCCGACGGCAGAGACGGCTGGGTTGCCGGGGCCGATTGCGGTAAAAACGGGCGCGAGGTATCGGATCGAGGCATTCGTGAAGACGACGGAGCTGGAGAATGCGCGGGCGAGGCTAACGGCGTACTTTGTCGACCGGGACATGCGGGTGCTGGAGAAGTCGGTGATGCACTCGGAGGCGTATAGGGGGAAGGGGCTGAGCGACCAGTGGAAGGCGTTGGGGGCGGACCTGCGGGCGTCGGACAAGAAGGCGGCGTTTTTGATATTGGAGTTGGGGCTTCTTCAGCCGGCGCAATACGCGCCGTCGTCGCTGGGGGCGCGGACACTGTTCAACCAGGACGTGACGGGGTCGGCGTGGTTTACGGACCTGACGGTGTCGCAGGTGCCGGAGGTGGCGCTGCGGTCGGACGTGCCGGGGAACATTTTTCCGCTGGGAACGCCGGTGACGCTGGGTCTGCGGATCACAGACCGCGAGGCGTCGGATCTGACGCTTCGACTCGACGTGTACTCGGCGGACGGCACGCTGGTGCACCAGAGGACCGGGGAACTGCAGACTGTGACCTCGGCGAACGGGTTGGAAC
Source organism: Tepidisphaerales bacterium (assembly GCA_038247815.1). GTDB lineage: Bacteria > Planctomycetota > Phycisphaerae > Tepidisphaerales > Tepidisphaeraceae > JBBRUM01. The sequence continues at coordinate 6,909 of JBBRUM010000039.1, forward strand.
ACGATCAGATGATTCCGATCCCCGAGTTGCCGGCGGGTTGGTACGAGGCGCGGATCAGGCTGACGGCCAAGGGGCGGGAGGTGGCCAATGAGGTGCAGTCGTTCATTCAACTACCGGACGCGGGGAAAGTCGTTCAGGCGGACCCACGGTTCGGGGTGATCGCGACGTCGCTGTCGCCGTCGCAGTGGGCGACGCTGCCAACGCTCCTGCCGACCTTGGGCGTGGGGCGGGTGAAGATTTCGGTGTGGGGGGAGAACTCGGACATTCAGACGCAGGACGCGGAGGCGTTTGACCGACTGCTCGAGCGGCTGCAGGACGCGGGGATTGTTCCGACGGCGGCGCTTACGGCCTTGCCGCCGGACTTGGCGGCGGTGGCGGGTTCGTCGTCGCTGGCGCGATTGCCTCGGCTGGACGAGGCGTTGTGGAAGCCACGGCTGTCGTACCTCATTGCTCGGCACGCCAACCACCTGGATCGGTGGCAACTGGGCTATGACGGGCAGGAGGATTTCGTCACGGACCCGGCTTACCGGCGGGCCTACGACCTGATTTACTCCGCGTTTGCAGGGTTGGTGCACGATCCGGACGTTGCGATTCCGTGGCCGGCGACATTCGAAGCCGACCGGAAGCTGCCGTCCACAGTCGCCATCGCCCTTCCGCCCGACGTTTTGCCCGACCAGGTGCCGTTGTACGTGCAGGACACGCGAGACCGGGGCGGGCAGCGGTTGTCGCTGACGCTGCTGCCGCTCGATGGCAGATATGGGCGGGAGGCGCAGCTACGGGACTTCGCGCAGCGGATCGTGACGGCGCTGTCGGCCGGGACGGAGAGACTGGACCTGCCGCTGCCGTTTTCGAACACGGGTCAGCCGCAGGAACTTCTGCTGATCATGCGAACCGTCCACCACACGCTGTCGGGAACGGTGTACCGCGGCAAGCTGAACGTGGGGGAGAATGTCGACGCGTATCTGTTCGAGCACAACGGGCGGGGCGTGATTGCGCTGTGGACCAAGGCGCAGATGTCGGGACCGACGGAGGTGCGATTAAACCTCGGCGGTAGACCGGCGCTGGTCGACCTCTTCGGCAACGCGACGGCGTTGCGCCCGACCCCCGACGCCACCGAACCCGGGCAGATCAAGGTCGAGCTCGGGCAGCTGCCCGTGTTCGTCGACGGAATCGACCCGGCGATGGCGCTGTTCCGCGTGTCGGTGGCGCTGGACAACCCGCTTCTGGAATCACAGTTTCAGCCGCACATGCGGAAGATTGTCTTCACCAACAGATTCGCGGACTTCCTCTCGGGCACGGTGCGACTGGTCGTACCCAAGGGGTGGACGGTCACCCCCAACACCTTCACGTTCAACACCAACCCCGGCGAGACTTTCACCCGGGAGATCCAACTCGAACTGCCGTACAACACGCTGGCTGGGGCGAAGAACCTCGAGATCAACTTCGAGCTTCCGGGGCTGGCCCCGGCCGCGTTCATGGTGCCGGTGGAGATGCGACTGGGGCTCAACGAGGTCGGGTTGCAAACCCTTGCCCTGCGGGAGGGCAAGGACATCGTGGTGCAACTGCTGATCACGAACTACGGGCAGAGAACGATCAACTACACGGCCTTTGCCCTGTTCCCGGGACAGGCGAGGCAGGAGCGCCTGGTGACGGACCTCGGCGCGGGTCGAACGACGGTGAGACGGTTTCGGTTCCCGGCGCCCGAGGTGCCGCCGGACCCGAAGAGGAAGATCAGGGTGGGGCTTCGGGAGGTGGAGGGAACGCGGATTCTTAATGATGAAGTGGTGATACCGCAGTAGCGGCGACCAGCGGCCAGGGGAGGATGTCTGCAATGGCGTTCGTTGCGCGATTGTCCGTTGCCGGAATGGATCCAGCCGCGGAAAACGTGGTTAAGACCTGAATTCGGCCGGAGACCGGAATGCGGTGGACGACGACCTGCCGAGAGATCAGGTTGATCACCCGGTACTCGGGGAAACGCCGTGGGCATCGATCGCGGCCTTTGGCCCGAGGTCGTGGGCCAAAGTGGACGACGAAACTTCGACGACGAGCAAAGCCATGCGGGAACACTGGCTGTACTCACGGGGAGCGCCGGCGACCACGGCAAGGTCGCGCTCGGGACAAGAATCGAGCTACGGGAGTCCGAACGGCATTTGATCCGGCACCGTGTGCCCGGCAGAGTCAGCCCCCTCACGAGCCTGTCGAGTCAGGAGGACCGCAATGTTGTGTGGTTCACTCCTCGGCGACATGGTGGGCATCTGTCCGTCGACGAGTTCGACCTTGTCATTTCCAAAGAAGCCTTGTTCAACAAGACCGACGTGCTCCGCGTAACTTATTCGTCGATCCGCCCCTCGGGGGAACTCGGGGAGAATGAAGCTCTGGGCGGACATGCTCCCCGACTAAACCCCATCAATCGACAAAGCGCCGGGTAAGCGTGTCGTAGGCGTCGATTCGGCGGTCGCGGAGGAAGGGCCAGTGGGTGCGGGCGAATTCGACCTTGTTCAGGTCGAGTTTGGCGTGGAGGATTTGCTCTTTGTCCACCGAGGCTTTGGTGAGGATCTGGCCGTTGGGCTCGGTGATGAACGACTGGCCCCAAAACTCGATACCGTCGGCGGACACGGGCTTGCCGTCGGGGCCGAGGATGTGTTCGCGGCCGATGCGGTTGGGCGAGGCGACGTAGCAGCCGTTGGCCACCGCGTGCGACCGCTGAATCAGCTCCCACGAGTCGTGCTGGGCGTGGCCGTAGTCGGCCTTCTCGCCGGGGTGCCAGCCGATGGCGGTGGGGTAAAAGAGGATCTCCGCGCCGGTGAGGCAGGTGGCGCGGGCGGCTTCGGGGTACCACTGGTCCCAGCAGATGAGCACGCCGATGGTGGCGTAGGGCGTTTTGAAGCTCTTGAACCCGAGGTCGCCCGGGGTGAAGTAGAACTTTTCGTAATAGAGCGGGTCGTCGGGAATGTGCATCTTGCGGTAGATGCCCTGAATGTTGCCGGTGGGGTCTATGACGGCCGCGGTGTTGTGGTAGAGGCCGGCGGCGCGCTTCTCGAAAAGGCTGGCGATGACGGTGACTTTGTACTTTTTGGCGATCTTTCCGAGGGCGTCGGTCGAGGGGCCGGGGATGGATTCGGCCGCGGCGAAGAAGCGGTGGTCTTCGCACTGGCAGAAGTACAGCGAGCGGAACATCTCCTGCGTGCAGACGATCTTTGCGCCTTCTTTGGCGGCGCGTTCGACGAGGGCGACTTGCAGCTTGAGGTTGGCGGCCAGGTCGTCGGAGCAGGCCATCTGGGTGACGGCGATGGGGAGCAGCGCGGGCTTGGGCATGCTCTAGTTTTAGGTGGTCCCCGGACCCAGCGTCCACAAGGTCGGCGGAGACGGAGCTACCTGTCACCGCAGCGCCGTCGCCATGAACCGCTCTACGTTGTCGGATGCGTTGCCCAAGCCGGACTTCGTGCGGCGGTCCAGCTCGGTGAGGCGCTGGAGCTGCGCGGTCACGCCCGATTTGCCGAGCTTGGCCGCGGTGACCAGAAAATCCTTCAGCTCACCCGGGTCGTTGATCCACAGCGTCCGCGACATCTGCTGCGGCGCGATCCCCCTCTCCTTCATGCTCAGCGCCGCCCGGCACTTCTCCAGCCACATCCCCAGCCACGTCACCGCCCGGAACTCAGCCGAAGGGTCCGACACGATCAGCTGCCGCCACTTTCGAATCGCCTCCTCCGGCTTGCCCCGCCCGAGTAACGCCGTGATCTCCTTGATCTCCTGCTCCCGCTGAAACGAAACCGACGCCGCAACATCCGCCGCCCCGATCCGGTTCGTCGCCCGACCATCCGACACGTGGATCGCCAGCTTGCCAAGCTCCGAATCCAACCTCCCCAGATCCGCCCCGATCAGCCCCGCCAGCGCCAGCGCAGCGGCGTGGTCAATCTCCACCCGATGCACCGACTTCGCCCGCACAATGAGCCACCCCGGCAACTCCGCCTCCCTTGGCGGCTCGCACTTGCGCACCTCTCCCACCTTCGAGATCGCCTTATGTATCCGCTGGTTCGCCGGCAGGGAACTGAGGCGCAGGATCAGCACCCCCGCGACCGACTCCTTGCCCGCCCCCAGCGCCACCACGAAGTCCTCCAGCTTCTCGCGATACCGTGTGAGAAACTCGTCGGCGTCCCGCACGACCACCAGCTTGCTCGGCCCGAACATCGAGAACGACCGCACCTCGTCGAGCACCTCGTGCAGCTGGGCCTTCTCCCCCTCGAAGTCCGCCCGCTGCACGTCCCCCAGCGACGCAATAATCGTCCGCAGCGCCTCCAACTGCAGAAACGGGTCCGATCCGACAAGGGCATAAATCGCGTGAGTCGCCATGTGCTTCGCCCCAAGCCTAGCACCCACCGGAACGCTCCGCCCTTCGCTCGACCACGCACTTTCCCGTTGTCCGAGCTCCACTCGTGGGGTACCCCCGCGCCATTGCATCTACGGCTGCGACCGTGAATCGCGGAAAAGGCCAAGCCCACCAACGCTCGATAAAATTTTTGAACTTTTTCCTCGCTTGAACACCTCGCGAACCAACGGGCAACGAGGAAAGGGTTCCCATGGAATCGCGAAGGCGCCTTCCCGTTCTTCCATCGATGGAGCGCATGCGCAAGCAAGCCAAGCGCTCCGCCAAGCTCCACCACCTCGACCTCGTCGACGCCCAACACCGCGTCGCCCCCGAATACGGCAGCAAAAACCGGGCCTCACTCCTCCACTACGGCGAGGGCGAGAACCGCGGCGTTGACCAGACCGCCAACGTCAAACGTAAAATCGAAGCCCTCCACGCCACCGCCCGCGCACGCAACCTCGACCTCGACCTCGACCTCGTCGGCAGCATCCTCGCCTCCGACGATTTCCCCAGGTAAGACCTCGACGCCGCCCTCGCCCGAGTTCAAGGGTGTCCGCTCTGAAAAGGTCACCGACCGCCTCGATTTCATCAGTCTCCTGCTCGCCCTCTTTGCCGGCACCGCCTCTTTCCCTCACATCCTCATCCGCTAATACAACGGCAAAGACGCCTCCAGCGCCCGCAAGAGCACCGTCGGGATCGGCATCGTCGCCATGGGGCTGGGCATCCTCTTCAAGAACTTCAACGCCGGGTTCCTCGTCGGTTGGGCGTTCAACGTCGCCGCCAGCGCCAACCTTCCCGCCCTAATCTTGCTCCTGTTCTGGAAGCGCACTACCCGCCAGGGCGTGATCGCCAGCGTCCTTGCAGGGCTGTCCTCCTCCCTTGCGTAGCTATCCGTCAGCGCTCCCGCATTCCAAAACGTGTACGGCCTCACCCCCGCCGAAGTCGTAGAACGCGCCTGGGTTCCCTTCTCCCATCCGGCGCCGGTCACGCTCCCCTCGCCTTCGTCGTCCTCGTCGCCCTCGTCGCCCTCGTCGCCCTTGTCGTCGTTTCAATCCTTACAAAATCCAACGCGTCCGACCCCGTAAACGTGTAAATTATCCCCCGTATGTCCCCGTCCGGCCGTCCAACACAACGCGGGTCCTCATGGTGGCAGCGATTGATGTCCACCGACGTCCCCCTGCCGCCCACCTCCCCCGCCAACGACCCCCGCGACTATCCAATGTTCAAGGGCGGCCTCTCCCGCTGGGCTTGGCGGATTTACTTCCAACGCCTCACAACCTCCGGCCGGTGGTTCGCCCTGATCTCCATGGGTTTCGTCTCGTACTCCGGCGCATCGCTGCAGCTCCAGGGTTACGTCGCCGGCGCTTACGCCGCTGCCGTCTGGGGCGTCGCATGGGTCGCCATGCTCTTCGCCCGCCCGAAGGTCACCGCCGTCGTCCGCAGCGCAGAGCGCGTCTGCGCCGGCGAACTCCTGGCATTTAACGTCGAGCTCACCAACACCTCCCCCCGCCGCCAGGGCGAACTCATCGTCCTCCCCCACCGACTCCCCCGGTCGATGACCGCACAGCCGCCCGCCGGCGTCACCCTCGCCGACCTCCCTCCCAGCTCCGACCCCGAAACACACGGCCTGGCGATCGTTGCCATGTCCGTCCGGTGCGCCGAGCGCGGCCGGTTCGAGATCGCCGGTGCCCGCATCGAGTCGGCTTTCCCGTTCGGTATCCTCCGTTCCCGCCGCACAGTCAACCAGCCCACCCGCGTTCTCGTCTACCCGCGTTTCTCCCCCCTCGCCCGCCTGGAGATCCCCACCGGCCGACGCTACCAGCCTGGCGGCGTCGCCCTAGCCAGCGAGCTCGGCGAGAGCTTCGAGTATCTCGGTAACCGCGAATACCGCGAGGGTGACAACGTCCGCGACATCGACTGGCGCGCCACCGCACGCCTCGGATCCATGGCAAACCCCGTCGTCCGCGAGTGGGTCGAGGAATACATGCTCCGCGTCGCCGTCGTGCTCGACACACACGTTCCCCTCGTCGGCCCGAACTTCTCCCGCCGCGACATCACCACCCGCCGCGCCGCCCTCGAACGCGCCGTCTCCGTCTCCGCCGCCGTCAGCGACTACATGGCCCGCCAGGACTACCTCGTCGACCTCTTCGCCGCCGGGCCAGACCTCTACCACCTCACCGCCGGCCGCTCCCTTGCATCCCTCGACGAAATCCTCGACATCCTCGCCTGCGTACGCGAAAGTCGCGAGCCGCCCTTCTCCGTCGTCGTCCCCGCCATCGGCGACATGGTCGAACGCCTCTCCACCGTCGTCTTCGTCGCCCTCGACTTCGACGACGCTCGCCGCGCCTTCGTCGAGGAGCTCCGCCAGAAGGGCGTCGCCGTCAAGCTCATCGTCGTCCGCGACGGACCCTGCTCCCTCGACCCCGCCCTCCTCGGCGACGCCGTCCACGTCTCCCTGGTCACCACCGAAGCCTACGAACGGGGGGTCGACACACTGTGAGAACTCCAGCCCCCCTGCTCGCCTGCGGCCTGTTCTCGATGACCGCGCTGTACCTCAACGCCGGAACGTTTCTCGGCTTGCCCATCCTCGGGGCGCTCTGGCTCATCGCAGCCTTCACGCCCCGCCGCATACCCGCCGGCTTCATCGTCAGTTGGGGCATCCGAGTCGCCGGTTTTCTTGTCATCCTTCTGCTCATGGGCGCTCCCGACTCCGAGATCTCTCAGTGGTACGTCAAGCCCGAATACACCTCCCGCGCCGGCGTGCTCCTCACTTTCGAGCTCGTCCTCCGCGCCTGGCGTGACCGCGCCCTCACCACCCGCACCCTCGGCGACCAGCTCCTCGTCGCCGGCCTGATCCTCATGGCCGCCTGCAACACCTTCGACCGCGCAGTCGTC
>JBBRUM010000040.1:0-13922 GCA_038247815.1 Tepidisphaerales bacterium
AATCAACAACGCTTACGTCGCCCTCGGTTAGCCCCGTGCCGCCGTCACCGAGGAGAACCTGCTCGACGCCGCCTTGGCCGTCGTCCGTCAGGAGCTCCTGAAGGTCGATAGAACCGAGCCCCTGGGCTGACCGTTCGAACGCGGGGCTGGCGCGCACGAGTCCTTCCGCGCCCTCCGTCAGATGGCACCGCGACATCTCTCCCCTCATCGCCGCCCACTGCGCCGTCTGCCATAGCGCCAGCGAGGTCCACCCATTTTCCCACACCGATTACAGAGACTCAGCCAAGTGCGCCAAGTTCCTCGCCGAGGTGACCGCCTCCAACTACATGCCCCGGTGGCACGCAGCCGAGCAGGTCGTCAATTTCGCCAGCGACCGTCGATTTTCCCCACTTGAACGCGACCTCTTCTGCGCCCGGTCAAACGCCCGAGCCACCGAAGGCGACCCCTCCGACGCCATCCCTAAGGCCGCTCCAGCCCAAGGCGCCGCGTGGGCGATGGGAACACTCGAGCTCACCGTGACCATGCCCGCGGCGTTTGACGTCCCCGCCACAGGCAGGGACATTTACCGCGGCTTTCCCAGTCCCCTCGATTTCCCGCACGACGTTTACGTCACCGCCGTAAACTTCAAACCCGGCTCGCCCAGCGTCGTCCACCCCATGCTGATTTCCTCGACTCCACGGTGGCCGGCCGGAAGAAGCAGGACGCCAACACCGACGGAAACACCGGCTACACCAGCTCCGGCGGACCGGAGTTCCTCCCCATCGGCAGCCTCGGCCGCTGGGCGCACGGTGTCATGCCCGCCCACCGGCCCGGGCGGGTTGGCAGGGTCATGAAAAAGGGGTCAGACCTCGTCCTGCAGGTCCACCGCAACCCTGACGGCGTTGCCCGCTCGGATCAGTCGAGCGTCGGGCTGTACTTCGCCAAGAGGCTCGTCACCGGGTACGCCGAGGCTTTCCCCAAGATGCAACAGAAGATCGACAGCCCCGCCGGAGAGAAGAACCACACCATCGACATTGACCTCACGCTCCCGATGAACGTTGAGATCCTCGGCGTCATCCCCCATATGCACCTGGTCGGAACCCGTTGGAATGTCTGGGCGACGCTCTCCGGTGGCGAGAAGCTTTATCTCGTGGATATCCGCCGATGGGACTTTCGCTGGCAGGACCATGACCGCTTCCAGTCGCCGCCGCAGCAGGCCCGGGGCACGAAAATCCGCGCCACCGTGAGCTACGACAACTCCTCCGGCAACCCCAAGAACTCTTCCGACTCGGCGGAACGTGTGCGAAACGGAAAGCACACCACCGACGAAATGTGCATAGTCCCTCTCGCGCCCACAACCGGCGACGCCCGTAAAGTGCCTCGTCGGCGTCGGTAGTCGAGCCGGCGCTAGTTCGCCGGACTACCTCATCGGCTGACTGAGAACCACTTCGATGCGCTTGGGTTTTTCGGCGTCTTTGATCTCGATTTGGCCGTTGGCGTAGCCCCATTTTTCCGGGTCCCCGGCTTCGTAGGCGTAGGTGCCGGCTTTAATCTTGGCGACGGCGAGTTCGCCCTTTTCGTTCGTGCGCCCCTTTGCGACGATGTCGCCGGGCTTACGGGTCAGCCCGCGTGCACCGGCGGATTTGTAAACCGTTTCGACACTGTTGTCGATCAAGACGATCGGCACGCCCACCGCCGGGGCCTTGTTGTGCGACACGAGCACCAGCATGAGTTCGGGGGGCTTTTCAGTGCCCAACGACGGCCGGGTCGACTGGACTAATCCCGTCGACAAAACCAGCGCCGGAAGCAGCAGAACCAGTAGCTTTCGATGTTTCATATGGGATTCCTCGTAAGGTTCCAAAGTCGGATGCGGGTGGGTCTTGCGAGGTGAGTATATCGAGAAGTGCGAAAATTCGAAAGATTTCAATTGCAACAGCTGTTCAAAACGGTTAAGACTCACGGTGCTCCATAGCATTCTTCCGATTTAACCGCTCGGGAGTTAGTCAGTCCGTCCAACGCCCAGACACAGATCACATCCGTCGCGCGTCGGAATTACAACTGAAGAGGCAATCACCATGGCTTTCTCGGGCCAAAACTTGCGGCAACGGCGCGCATTCACCCTCGTGGAACTCCTTGTGGTCATCGGCATTATCGCGGTGCTGGTGGGCATTTTGCTCCCCTCGCTCAACCGAGCCCGCAGCGCCGCATCGCTCGTCGCCTGCCAGTCCAACATGAAGCAGGTCGGCCTCGGGCTGCTCATGTACGCCGCGGAGAACAGGGGCTCGATGCCCTACATGTTTTATTACCCCCGGTTCAACCCCGCCACCGGCCTGCCCCCCGGCGGCATCGCCACGGGGACCCCAGTCGTCTGGTGGGCCTCGCTAGTCCAGCACCAGATGGCCAAAACCAGAACCTCCGGCGAGAGCCCAGACTCCCAACGGTGGCCTTGGACGTGGAACAAGTCCTTCCGCTGCGTCGAAGCCGACTCGGACCTATGGACGTGGCCCACCCAGTTCCAAGCCAACCATGTAGTCATGCCCAATCCCGTGTTCGAGGCCAGCCCTGGCGCATCAACCTCCAACGCCCGCAATCCTCGCCACGTTTACGGCTTTACCACCGGCCTCTCAGGTGCCGGCGCGTTCCCCAACTCCGCCGCAAATCCCCTTCGACCCGCCAAGATTTCGCAGCTGTACGCCGATACGGCACTCCTCTGGGAAACCAACCAAGACAACAACCCCATCAATTTCGTGCCATGGTTCCCTTGGTTGTTCAACGCCGGCTGGGGCCTTTCCGGCATTGACGAGGGGCGACTGCTGAATCCCGCCGCACCGAACCTTCGGTATCGCCCCCGCGGCGCCGACCCGTTCGGCAACGTTCCCAACCGCGCTGTCGCGTCGTCCATCGTCATGCCCACCCGCGCCTCGATCAACTCCGGCGACCCCCGCATTCGCGAGGTCAACGCCGACTCGTACCTTGGGCTGATCGCCCCCTACATGATTGGCGGAGCGCGCTTCCGTCACCGCAAGGAGACTGTCTGCAACGTGTTTTTTTCCGACGGTTCCGTTCGCGGCCTGACGCTGTCGAATAAAGTCGAATACACCTCCGCCCTCGGCAGGGCGTCCAAGACTTCCGAATTCAAGCGCTTCATGCTCATGCCACGGTGGCCCAGTAACCGAAAATAAGCCGCCCCGCGGAGTCCGCCTGAATCTCCGCCCATCGGTCTGACCTAGCGATGTCGCGCAGCCCCCTCCATCTCGGTGGGGGCTGCACCTTTTTTTCGTATCGACCCCACACTATCTTGGCGACCCCATGAAACTCATCCGATACGTCGACCCCAAGGGTGACATCCGCTTTGGACACATTGGCGTGAGCGGCGACTACTTCGAGCTCGAAGGCGAGCTCTTGGGCCCGCACCTTCCCACGCACCGTTCTGCACAGGTCAGTCAGCTTCTTGCCCCAATCTCGCCGCCAGCCATCCTTTGTATTGGCTTGAATTATCGAAAACACGCTGAAGAGACTGACCAGCCCATCCCCCAATTTCCTGTCCTGTTCATGAAGCAGCCGGCTGCCCTTCAACACCCCTACGCCCCCATCGTCATCCCCGAAACGCTCCGGAGCACCCAAGTCGACTTTGAAGGAGAACTTGTGGTCGTCATTGGCAGGCGGTGCAAAAACGTGAAACGGACCGACGCCCACCACTACATCCTCGGATACACCTGCGGCAACGACGTCTCAGCCCGTGACTGGCAGAAGCAATGGGGGGGCGGCCAGTTCTGTCGCGGCAAGACATTCGACACCTTCGCGCCCCTCGGGCCGTGTATAACAACAATCGACGAAGTATCCGATCCCTCCAAGTTACACATCACGACTCGTCTTAATGGCGAGGTCATGCAGTCGACCCCGACGTCAGACCTGATTTTTTCGGTTTACGAGCTGATTGAATTTCTTTCCGGGTCGACGACGCTGCAACCCGGGACGGTGATCTTCACCGGAACCCCCTCGGGCGTGGGCACGGCCCGCAAGCCTCCCGTATACCTCAAAACCGGCGATTTGGTCGAAGTGGAGATCTCCGGAATCGGGGTTCTATCTAATCCAGTGGTCACCGAGACGGCGGCGGGGGAGCAGGTGGTGTAGTGCAAACTTGATGCAAGATGAGGGTTTGGCGAAGGTTGGACTTGACAGGAAGACGAGTCCCGCTATCCTTCACGACCCCCTCAGAGAGCAAACCGGCGTCGGTTTGATTCGAAAGAGTGTGGCAGACAGGCTTTAGGACTTCGTACCAGGTGCGTTAATGCAGGACGGTCGGATTAGAATTCGGATGGAAGCTTACGATCACCGGGCTTTGGACGCGTCGGCGCGCGAGATTGTTGAGCACGCCAAGCGTACGAACGCCAAGGTATGCGGGCCGATCCCGATCCCGACGCGCGTCGAGCGCTACACCGTTCTGCGTTCCCCGCACATTGACAAGAAGTCCCGAGAGCAGTTCGAAATGCGAACCCATAAACGGGTCATCGATATTTTCGAACCGACGGCGCGTACCGTCGAGGCACTCAACCGCCTCGTCGTCCCCGCCGGTGTGTTTGTGAAGATTAAAGCCTAGTTTCGAACATCATGCCCTGTGACCCAAAAGGTCGCAGGGTATTTTTGTCGGAACGACCGTGGGGTTCAACCAAGAACCCGTGGGACTGACGTTTAGGTCCCCCAGCCGCAAGCCCGAGCAATCGGGGGAGAGGCCACGGATCGCGGCTACTCTTTTGTCCCAACATTTTCCCTTCGCGGTGGGCTGGTGCCGCAAAGTTCTATCCCGCACCAGCACCCCGCGAAGCCGCGGGTCACAACACTCCCGGTGTGAACGTTTCGCGAACGTTCCTCCACCGAACAGACAGGCAAGGCAACCCAATGACCCCCGCACTGTTAGGCAAAAAAGTAGGCATGACCCGCATCTACGACGAAACGGGCAAGATCGTTCCCGTCACCGTCGTCCAAGCTGGTCCGTGCTATGTCACGCAAGTCAAGAACGTCGACTCTGACGCCTACAACGCCGTCCAACTCGGCTTCGACAAAATCAAAGCCAAGCACTCGACCCAGCCGCTCATGGGGCACGTCGCCAAAGCCGGTCTCACCGAACCCCTCAAGTACTTCCGCGAGATCCGCCTGAAGGACAAGTCCGACGCCACGCTGGGCACGGAAGTCACCACCAAGATCTTCGAAGGCGTGCAGTTCGTCGACGTCATCGGCGTGAGCAAGGGCAAGGGTTTCGCCGGGGTGATGAAGCGTCACCACTTCGGTGGTCAGCCCGCTTCCCACGGTACCGAACGCAAGCACCGCTCGCCCGGTTCGATCGCCTCCCGCGCCACCTGGCGTGGTCAGTGCGGCAAGCCCAAGAAGGGCGTTCGAATGGCCGGCCACATGGGCGACGAACAAGTCACCACCCGCAACCACCCGATCGTCAAGATCGACTCGGAAAAAGGTCTGATCCTCATCAAGGGCTCGCTCCCCGGCCCGAACGGGTCGCTCGTGTTCATCCGTAAGAGCATTACGGCGAAGGTGAAGTCGGCCTGAAACACAGGCTGAATCGCACCGTCAGTACCAGAGCACCCCTTATCTTCGTAGGACCAAAGTCATGATCGAGATTCCGGTTTACAACCAGTCGGGCGAAAAAGTCTCCTCCATTCAGGTGGACGAGACGAAGTTGGGCGGCCCCGAGCTCAACGCCAGTCTTCTCAAACAAGCGCTGGTGATGTACCACGCCAACCAGCGGCAGGGCACCGTTCGCACCCAAGCCCGAGGCGAAGTCGCCGGCTCGACCCGCAAGCTGTTCAAGCAAAAGGGAACCGGCAACGCCCGCACCGGCGGCATCCGCAATCCGATTAAGGTCGGCGGCGGCCACGCCAAGCAGAAGCGCCCCAAAGAGTGGCGTCAGGACATGCCCAAGAAGGCCCGCAAGCTCGCCCGCAACCAAGCCATCCTTTCCAAGATCAAATCCGACGACCTCCGCATCCTCGACCAAATCACGATCACGGCGCCGAAGACCAAGACCGTGGTTGAGCTCTTCAAAAAGCTCGGCTTCGACCGCTCGGTACTCTTCGCGCTCGATGGCGTAAACCCCGTGGTCGTCAAGTCCGCCCGGAACATCGACCGCACCACGATCACCACCGTCGCCCAGCTCAACGCATGGGACATTCTCCGAAACCGCAAGCTCCTCATGACCAAAGCCGGCTTGGAGCAACTCCTCGCCTAGCACCGTCAATCACGAGCAAGACCCCGAAACACGGAATTAAAGACATGTCCCACGCTAACATCATCATCAAGCCCCTTGTGACGGAAAAGTCGTCCCACCAGGCCCAAACGCGGAACACCTACTCCTTCGAGGTGGTCGAGTCCGCAAACAAGTATCAGATCAAAGCGGCTGTCGAGTCTCTCTACGCCGTCAAGGTCGAATCGGTCCGCACCCTAACCCGCAAGGACAAGCCCAAACGCGGCAAGGTTCGGATCATCCACACCGGCGGCTACAAGCGAGCCATCGTCACCCTCAAGGGCGACTCGAAGATTGAACTGTTCTAAGTCGGCACCGAGTACAAACGACCCGCACCACAGCTAAAACGAGATAACAGTCATGGCGATCAAAAAATATAAACCGACGTCTCCCGGCCGCCGCCAGGGATCGGTGATCGACTTTAAGAGCGTGATCACCAAGCGTCGCCCCGAGAAGTCTCTCACCAGCGCGCAGGTCCGCCCCGGTGGCCGCAACCACCACGGCGTGATCACCGCCAAGCACCGCGGAGGTGGCAACAAGCGCCTCTACCGCCTGATCGACTTCAAGCGCACAAAAGACTCGATCGTCGCGACCCTCATCGCCATCGAATACGATCCCAATCGTTCGGTTCACATCGCCCTCGTGCAGTATGAAGACGGCGAAAAGCGCTACATCCTCGCCCCCAACGGCTTGAAGGTCGGAGCAAAGATTGTCTCCGGCCCCGATGCTCCGCCCGAAGTGGGCAACGCCCTCCCGCTGGCCAACATCCCGGCCGGTTTGGAAATCCACAACATCGAACTCAACCCCGGTCAGGGCGGCAAGCTCGTCCGCGGCGCCGGCGGCGTCGGTCGCCTCGGTGCCAAGGAAGGCGACTACGCCGTCATCATCCTGCCCTCCGGCGAAATGCGCCGTGTACGGTCCGCCTGCCGCGCCACCATCGGGCAGCTCGGCAACCTCGACTGGATCAACGTGACCATCGGTAAGGCCGGTCGTAACCGCCACCGCGGTATCCGCCCGCACACCCGCGCCAAAGCCATGAACCCCATCGACCACCCGCTGGGCGGCGGTGAAGGTCGCAGCAACGGTGGTCGCCACCCGGTGAGCAAGACCGGTGTGCCAGCCAAGGGTGGGATCACCCGCAACCCGCGGAAGAACAGCGAGAAGATGATCATGCGTCGCAGGAAGTTCGGTAAGTTCCAGCAGCGCCCCCAGACGGTCAACGTCTAACACGCCCGCGAAGCACTCGACCAGACCAACACGCAACCCCGTTTCAGGTGACTTATGAGCAGAAGCAGAAAAAAAGGACCGTTCGTCGACGAGAAGGTCTTCAAGAAGGTCATGAAGCTGAAGGAAAACCGCAGCGGGCAGGCCGTCAAGACCTGGGCCCGGTCATGCACGATCATTCCCGAGTTCATCGGCCACAAGTTCGACGTTCACAACGGCAACAAGTTCATCACCGTCTTTGTCAACGAAGACATGGTCGGACACAAGCTGGGCGAGTTCTCACCCACTCGCCAGTTCCGTGGCCATAGTGGCAAGAAAGTCGCCGAAACCCCCGGCAAATAACCCGGTCGATTCACCCCGCACACAACGACAAGACCGCCAGGAGTTGACAGATGCCCTTCACAGCCAAACACCGATTCGCCCGCATCTCGCCCCGCAAGGCGCGACTGCTGGTGGACCTCATCCGCGGACGAGACGTCGACGACGCACTCACCCTCCTGCGGTTCGCCAAGCAACGCTCCAGCGTCATGATCGAAAAGGTCATCCGTTCGGCCGTCGCCAACGCGGCCGAACAGTCCACCGCCCCCACCCAAGGCACGCTATACGTCGCCAAAGCCTTCGTGGACGGTGGACCGGTCATCAAACGATTCATGCCGAAGGACCGCGGCAAGGCCTACGACATCAAAAAGCGGACCAGCCACTTCACCATCGTCGTCGATGAACGGCCCGTCGCAGATGAAGAAGCCGAAGCGCCCGTCGCCAAGAAGAGCAAGTCCAAGAAGAAAAAAGCCGCCGCAACCGCGTAACGATTCACACGAAAGCCAAAGTTCGGGCGAAGCAATCACCGCGACGCCCAAACGGAGAAGCAAGTCATGGGACAAAAGGTCAACCCAACAGGTTTCCGAACCGGCATTACGGAAGACTGGAAAAGCCGCTGGTACGCGCCCAAAGCCGCGTACGGGGATTTCCTCGTCGAAGACTACGCCGTTCGGAAGCACATCGATCTGAAGCTCAACCGCCGTCCGCCCTTCGCGGCCGTCGCCGACATCCTCATCGAACGCACCCGCGAGGAAGTCACCATCACCATTAAGACCGCTCGCCCGGGTCTCGTAATCGGCCCCAAGGGCGCCGAAGTCGACAAGCTCCGCGAGGAACTCGAAGACCTGATCAAGCGGAAAGTCGCCCCCATCAAGGTCATCGAAATCAAGAACCCCGACCTCAACGCCCAGCTCGTCGCCGAAGCCATCGGTGAACAGCTCAAGAAACGCGCCAGCTTCCGCCGCGTCCTCAAGCAGCGCCTCGAAGCCACCATGCAAGCCGGCGCCAAGGGCATCCGAATCCAAGTCTCCGGCCGTCTGGGCGGCGCCGAAATCGCCCGCCAAGAAAAGGCCACCACCGGATCCGTACCTCTCACCACGCTCCAAGCCGACGTGAACTACGGGTACGCCGTCGCCTTCACCAACTACGGAACCATCGGCGTCAAAACCTGGATCTTCCGCGGCCTGTATGGCGAAGAAGTCCTCGAAACCGACGTCCGCCCCGGTGGCCCCGTTCGCCGCGGCCGCAGGTAACTTTCTTGCGTCCCGTTTTCGTCCGACCCCCAAGTTTTCCCCCGATAGAACTGTACTGACAACGACACAGGTGCCCTATGCCGATGATGCCCAAGCGGGTCAAGTTCCGCAAAAGTCAGCGTGGAAAGATGAAGGGGAACGCAACCCGTGGCAACACGGTCGCGTTCGGCGAGTTCGGTCTCCAGACCCTCGAAGCCGCATGGGTCACCGCCCGGCAAATCGAAGCCGGCCGCGTCGCCTGCATGCACTTCCTCCGCCGCGAAGGCCGACTCCACATCCGAATCTTCCCCCACAAGCCCGTCTCAGCCAAGCCCTTGGAAGTTCGAATGGGCAGCGGCAAGGGTGAACCGGAATTCTGGGCGGCCGTCGTAAAACCCGGCACGGTCATGTTCGAAGTCGGCGGCGTCGATGAGGCAACCGCCAAACGCGCACTCGCCCGCGTCGCACACAAAATGCCCGTGAGAACCCGCTTCGTCATTCGCAAGCACGCCATCGCCTAACGAAACACCAAACCGCCTCAGTCCCGACCGCCCGAGGTAACCACCATGAAGACCAAAGAAATCCGCGATAAAGACGACGCAGCCCTGGGAACAGTGGTGCTCGAAATCCGCAAGCAGATGTTCACCCTCCGCACCCAAGCGGTAACCCAGAAGCTCGAAGATCCCTCCAAGATCAACAAGCTCCGGAAAGACGTCGCCCGCATAAACACCGTGCTCAAGGAACGCAAACTCGCAGCGGTCAAGAAGTAATCCAACCCGCCGGCTGGGCAGCAACCCGGCGGGCAACCGACCCCGAAACGAACAGGATCCGATCATGGCAACAGCCGACACAACAGCAACCACCGCCACCGAAGAACGCCCGCTTCTGCGGACCGTCATCGGTGTCGTCGCCTCGGACAAGGGC
Source organism: Tepidisphaerales bacterium (assembly GCA_038247815.1). Lineage (GTDB taxonomy): Bacteria > Planctomycetota > Phycisphaerae > Tepidisphaerales > Tepidisphaeraceae > JBBRUM01. The sequence goes on from JBBRUM010000040.1 coordinate 9,934, forward strand.
GACAAGACCATCAAGGTCGTCGTCAACTATCAGACGCGGCACGCAAAGTACGGCAAGTACCTCAAACGCCGCACCGTGCTCCACGCCCACGACGAGACCAACGACGCCAAGGAAGGCGACACGGTCGAAATCTCCGAGTGCCGGCCCTTGAGCAAGACCAAGCACCACCGCCTCCTCCGCATCATCGAGCGCGCTCCGGAGCGCGCCGTCCAAGTCAGCGCCGAGGAAGTCATGACCGGAAAGGCCCCGGAAGCAAGGTAGTGGAAGTCAGGTAGTCGAAGTACGGCAGTTCAAGCCCGAAAGTCCCAGCCAGCGACGTGAAACAACCCCCGACGACCGCCACCCGGCAACCGTTCGGACGCAAATGGAGTAAGTCATGATTCAGCAGCAAACCTACCTCGACATCGCCGACAACACCGGCGCCAAAGTCGGCATGTGCATCAAGGTGCTCGGCGGCAGCTCGTCGAAGGGCAAGTTCAAACGCCGCATTGCCCGCGTCGGCGACGTGATCATCATCGCCGTGAAGAAGATCCAGCCCGGTGGCGAAGTGAAACAGGGCGACATCCTTCGCTGTGTCATTGTCCGCTGCCGGCAGGTCACCCTCCGCCGGGACGGGTCGTACGTCCGGTTTGACCGCAATGCAGCCGTGGTCATCGATAAGGAAAACAACCCTAAGGGCACCCGCATCTTCGGAGCCGTCGCCCGCGAACTTCGCGACAAGAACTTCATGAAAATCGTGTCCCTCGCCAGCGAAGTGGTCTAGTAGCGGTGCGGTCAGCGGTCCCGGATAGCAAATAAGCAGGAGTCAATCATGGCAAGACACGTTAAATCAGGCGACACGGTGATGGTTATCAGTGGCGCTGAAAAGGGTAAGACCGGCAAGGTCCTGAAGATTCTCACTGGCGACAATAAAGTCATCGTCGAAGGTCTCAACCGCGTGTGGAAACACGTGCGGCCCAACCAGCGATACCCCCAAGGCGGCCGGATTCAGAAGGAAGCCGCCATGGCCATCAGCAAAGTGCTGCCCGTTGACCCCACCAACGGAAAGCCCGGCCGGGTCAAGTTCCGCTCCGAGGGAACCACCAAGCAGCGCGTCACCCGCAGTGGTACCGTGTTGTCAACCCTTACGCGTTAATCAGTCAACAAGTCGATAGTCCCAACAGTCCGACGAGAAAGAGCAGCGAGGCGAGTTATGGCCGAGCAGAAAGACAACAAGAAAAAGGGCGGTCCGGTCGATGTCACGGCACTCAAAGCCGCGGCAGCCGAACGTAAAGCCGCCAAGGCAAAGGCAGCCGCGTCCACCGAGGACTCCGGAGACGACATGTCATCCGGCCCGATCCCGGAACCGCGTCTTTACCTCCACTACCGCGAGAAGGTGGTCCCCGCCCTCCGCGAGCTCTATGGAGAGAAAAACGCGCTGGCGCTTCCCCGCCTGGAGAAGATCGTGATCTCCATGGGTTTGGGCAAGATCGCCACCGCAGGCGGCGCCGACGCGAAGTCGAAGTTCGACCAAGCCGAGAAGGAACTCGCCGTCATCGCCGGGCAAAAGCCCGTTCGCTGCAAAGCCAAGAAGTCGGTCGCCAACTTCAAAGTCCGCGAGGGTCAGGAAACCGGCTTGAAGGTCACCCTTCGCGGCAAGCGGATGTACGAATTCCTCGATCGCCTGATCTCGATCACCATCCCCCGCGTGAAGGACTTCCGTGGCCTTCCGCCGGACGGGTTCGACAAGTCGGGCAACTACAACTTCGGGTTCACCGAACAGACGGTGTTCGCCGAGGTCGATTCGGCCCAAGTGACGTTCCAACAGGGAATGAACTTGACGCTGTGCACGACGGCGGGCACGGCCAACAAAGGCCGCGATCTCCTCAAGCAGTTCGGCTTCCCCTTCCGTGACGACAACAAGAAAGATTAATCCGGCTCGCCGGAAACGGTGATTCGGACCAGTCAGACGTAATCAAAGAGGCAGACATGGCAACCAAAGCTTGGATCAGCAAACAGAAACGTCGCAAGGCACTCGTCGAGAAGTACGCAGACGTGCGCCGGCAGCTTAAGAAAGAGGGCAACTTCGCCGCGTTGGCGAGGCTTCCCCGCGACAGTTCGCATACGCGGAGTCACAACCGCTGCCTGCTCACCGGTCGCAGCAAGGCTTTTCTCCGCAGGTTCAAAGTCAGCCGAATCATGCTTCGTGAGCTGGCGCTGGCCGGGAAAATTCCGGGTTTGAAGAAGGCTTCCTGGTAACCGCCGGGTTCCGACTTAAACCGGAACCCACCGCGGCCAACAGGCTTGAAGGACGTCCAACTAAGTCGCCCTCTTTTCGGGCGTCAAGAAATCGGGACAAGTACGATGAACAACCAAGATCCCATTGCCGACATGCTGACTCGAATCCGGAACGCAAACCGGGTCGGTCGTAAGTTGGTCCTCATCCCCAAATCCAAGATCTGCACCGGCATCGCGCAGGTGCTCAAGGACGAAGGATACATTGAGGAGTACGACGTGGTCGACGACGGCAAGCAAGGCCAGATCCGCGTCAAGCTCAAATACGCCATGGACGGCTCGAAAGTCATCCACGAGATCGACCGCTCCTCCAAGCCCGGTCGCCGCATCTACCACAAGGTCGGCGAGCTCCCCTCGGTGCTCAACGGTATGGGGATCTGCGTCGTCTCGACGTCCAAGGGCGTCATGTCCGACCGCAAGGCCCGCGAAGCCAACGTCGGCGGCGAACTCCTGTGCGTCGTCAGTTAATACTTCGGACTAGTCAACCGTCTCGACCCGCGCAAGCGGCACAGTGACAAAGGAATGAAACAATGAGTCGTATCGGCAAGAAACCAGTTCCCATCGGCGCCGCCAAGGTCTCGTTGACGGGCAAGCTCATCAAGTTCGAAGGCCCCAAGGGCAAGCTCGAACTGACCGTGCACCCCCTGATCGACGTCAAGATCGACGACGCGACGAAGGAATTCATCGTCACCCGCAAGGGCGACGAGCGGCAAGACAAGGCGCTCCACGGCCTGACCCGCGCCCTGATCAACAACTGCATCATCGGCGTCAGCGCCGGGTACCGTCGGGTGCTCGAAGTCCGCGGCGTCGGTTTCAAAGCCGAACTCAAGGGCAAGAACCTCGTCCTCGCCGTCGGCTTCAAGGACCCCGTCTCCGTCGTCCTCCCCACTAACCTCACCGTCACCGTCGAACCCGGCCAAGGCGAAATCGCCAACCGCATCGCCGTCGTCGGTCCCGACAAACAAGCCGTCGGAAACTTCGCCGCCCAAGTCCGCAAGATCCGCAAGCCCGAGCCTTACAAAGGCAAAGGCATACGGTTCGAAGGCGAAGCCGTCAAGATCAAGGCCGGCAAGGCATTCGCCGGTGCCGGAGCGAAGTAAGGCAGCGTAATACACGAGCGAAAGCAACAACCCGTCCTTCGAGCGATCTCCGAAGGTCACGAAAGGTTGGAAGGAAATCATGGCAGATAAGAACCTTAAGAAAAGTAAACGCCTCGAACGCCGGAAGTACTCGATCCGCAAGGTACTCAATGGCACGGCAGAACGTCCCCGCCTCACGGTGTACCGTTCAGCCAAGCACATTTACGCCCAGGTCATCGACGACATCGCGGGGAAGACCATCGCCTCCGCGTCGTCGGTGGAGTCCGAGGTGCGCGGCGAGCTGAAGCACGGAGCGAACGTCGCAGCGGCCATAAAGGTGGGCTCGGCGGTCGCCGCAGCCGCCAAATCCGCCGGCGTCACCAAGGTCGCCTTCGACCGAAACGGTCGGATGTACCACGGTCGGATCAAAGCGGTGGCCGATGCCGCTCGTGAAGGCGGATTGCAGTTCTAAGTTGAGCAAGTTGAAGGGACCTGAAACCCATGGCAGAAGAAAACACGCAAGCAACGACGGAATCACCGGCAGCACCCCAACCCGTGGCCCCCACGGCACCCGGCTCGCAGCAGCAGCGGGGCGGTGGTGGTGACCGCGGCGGTCAAGGTGGTGGCGGCGGCGGA
>JBBRUM010000041.1:0-13746 GCA_038247815.1 Tepidisphaerales bacterium
AGACGGCAACAAGGCCACCCTCGCCGCCGCCGAGCTCGTCCCCGGCGACGTCGTCCTCCTCGCCAGCGGCGACAAAGTCCCCGCCGACCTCCGCCTCGCAGCCGTCCGCACCCTCAAAATCGAGGAAGCCGCCCTCACCGGTGAATCCGTCCCAGCCGAAAAAGACACCCACGTCTCACCGGCAAACGCCGGCGTCGGCGACCGCACCGGCATGGCCTTCGGCGGAACCCTCGTCACCTACGGCACCGCCACAGCCGTCGTCTGCACCACCGGCAGCAACACCGAACTCGGCCGAATCAGCTCACTGCTCGACGGCACCACCGACCTGCAAACCCCCCTCACCAAGGCACTGGGCACGATCGGCAAGTACATCACCATCGCCATCATCATCATCACCGCGATCATGCTCGTGCTGGGCATCTGGCGGACGATGAACGAAACCGGCGTCGCGTTCGGCTTGGCCTTCAGGGAAACCATCATCTTCGGCATTGCCCTGGCCGTCGCCGCCATTCCCGAGGGTCTCCCCGCCATCGTCACCATCGCGCTGGCCATCGGCGTGCAGCGCATGGCCGCCCGCCGCGCCGTCATCCGCAAGCTCCCCGCCGTCGAAACCCTCGGCAGCACAACCACCATCTGCTCCGACAAAACCGGAACCCTCACCCGCAACGAGATGACCGTCCAAGCCCTCTGGACCCCGCGCGGCAACTATGAAATACGCGGCGTCGGATACGAACCCAACGGCGAAATCCTCGGCTCCAGTGGTGGCGACCTCCGCGGAAAACTCCCCGCCGACGTCTCCGACCTACTTCTCGCCGCCGCACTCTGCAACGACGCCTCACTCGTCTCCGAGGGCACCACACACAAAATCACCGGCGACCCCACCGAAGGCGCACTCGTCGTCGCAGCCGAGAAAGCCGGAATCCGCGTCGAGGCCGCCCGCAAAACCCACGCCCGCCTCGACGCCATCCCCTTCGAGTCCGAAAACCAGTTCATGGCCTCCCTCAACCACCACCCCGAAGCCTCACCCCGCATCACCCTCAAGGGGGCACCCGAAGTCGTCCTCAAACGCTGCACCTCCGCCGCAGGCGGAGGAACCCTCGACCCCGCCGCCGTGCTCGCCGAAGTCACCCGCCTCGCCGCACAGGGCATGCGCGTCCTCGCCGTCGCGGCGAAACCCGCGCACGACCTCGGCAAACTCGACATGGCCGACGTCGACGGCAACTTCACCCTCCTCGGCTTGCAGGGCATGATCGACCCCCCGCGCACCGAAGCCATCGCCGCCATCCGAATCTGCCACGCCGCCGGAATCAACGTCAAAATGATCACCGGCGACCACAAGGAAACCGCCTCCGCCATCGGCCGCCAACTCAACATCCTCGGCGACGCCCCAGCCGTCACCGGCGCCCAACTCGCCGAAATGGACGACGCCCAACTCCGCGAAGTCGTCAAACACACCAACGTCTTCGCCCGCGTCGCCCCCGAACACAAACTCAAACTCGTCCGCGCCCTCCAGCAAAACAACGAAGTCGTCGCCATGACCGGCGACGGCGTCAACGACGCGCCCGCCCTGAAGCAGTCCAACATCGGCGTCGCCATGGGCATCACCGGCACCGCCGTCTCCAAGGAAGCCTCCGACATCGTCCTCGCCGACGACAACTTCGCCTCCATCGCCGCCGCCGTCGAAGAGGGCCGACGCGTCTACGACAACCTCATCAAATCACTCGCATTCGTCCTTCCCACCAACCTCGGCCTCGCGATGATCCTCATGTGGGCCGTCGCATTCTTCCCCTTCGTCACCGCACCCGGATCCGCCGTCGCCGAACTGCTACTGCCAATGGCCCCCACCCAACTCCTCTGGATCAACCTCGTCGCCACCGTCGCACTCGCGCTCCCCCTGGCCTTCGAAGCCAAGGAACCCAACGTCATGCGACGCAAACCCCGCAAACCCGACGCGCCCGTCCTCTCTGGCTTTATCATCATGCGAACCTTCGGAGCCGCCATCCTCATGACCGCGGGAGCCGTCGGGCTCTTCCTCTGGGAGTACAACACGAACGGCCGAACTTTCGAAGGCCTCGCAAAAGCCCAAACCATGGCCGTCACCACAGTCATCATGTTCCAGATCTTCTACATGCTCAACTGCCGATCCCTCCGAGACTCAATCTTCAAAATCGGGCTCTTCTCCAACCCCCCCATCTTCATCGGCATCGGCGCATTGCTGGTCCTCCAAGCCGTCTTCATCTACGCCCCCTTCATGCACACCATCTTCAGCACCGCCCCCCTCTCCGCCAAGGACCTCCTCATCGCAACCGTCGTCGGAATGACCATCCTCCCCGTCATCTCCGCCGAAAAAATCCTCCGCAACAGGGCGGCGCAATGACCGCGGAGTCCGAAAACCATCCACCGAGGCATCGGGGGCACGGGGGGCACGGGGGGCACGGGGGGCACCGAGGGCACGGAAGGCACAGGGGGCACGGAGAAGAAAGACGCGTCAACCACCGAGGACACAGGTGAGTTGGTCGTTTGAAATGGGGACACTTACCCTCCCCATCTCCCCACCAGATCCCGCCAGCCCCAGCTCTCCGTGTTGATCTGTGTTCTCTGTGGTTCCCACTCCGAACCAACCGATTAAAGAACACGCCAACCGCCCACGGTTCCCCATTCTCTCTCTTCCCCGCGTTCTCTCCGTGCCCTTTGCGTCTCTCTGGCGAATCCCCCGCCCTACGCCAAAACCCGCGCAGACGTACGACTCCGAACCGCCTCCCGCGCGGTCCGCGCGATCCCCGCCGCGTCCAAGCCGACTTCCGTCAGCTGCTCTTTCCGCGTCGCGTGCGCAACGAACCGGTCCGGAATCCCCAGCCGTTGCAGGTTCGCCGTCGGCAAACCGTTCACCACCGCGTGCTCCATCACCGCGGTCCCGAAACCGTTGAGCGCCGAGTGGTCCTCGATCGTGATCACCGCGTGCCCCGGCTGAAGAACCCGGCGAAGCATCGCGGCGTCCAGCGGCTTGCAGAACCGCCCGTCAACCACCTCGGCGTTGATCCCCTCGGCCGCCAATTCCTCCGCCGCCAGCAGCGCATTCTGCACCAGCGACCCGTACGCGATCAGCGTCACATCCCCGCCCGACCGCAGCGTCCGACTCACCCCCGGCGTCCAAGGCGTCGCCGCCCCAGTCTTAAGTTCCGCCTCGACGCCGACTTCAAAGTCCTCCGCCGGAACGTTGTCACGCGGATACCGAATCGCCGACGCCACACCCAGCCCGAGCTGCATTTTCAGCGCCCGTTTGAGCTCGGCTTCATCCGACGGCGCACCGAGCACGATCCCGGGCAAGGGCCGCAGGAACGCCTGGTCGCAAAACCCATGGTGCACGGCTCCGTCGTCGCCCACGAACCCCGCCCGGTCCATGCAAAACGCCACAGGCAACCCGTTGAGCACGACCTCCTGCCACACCTGGTCAAACGCACGCTGCATGAACGTCGAGTAGATCGCCGCGAACGGCCGCTGGCCGCTCTTGGCCATTCCCGCCGCCATCGCCGTCAGGTGCGACTCGCAAATCCCCGTATCCACGTACCGAGTCGGGTGCGCCTGCTCGAACTTCGACAATCCCGTCCCGTCCGGCATGGCAGCCGTTAGCGCGTACACCCGTGCGTCCGACTTCGCCAGCTCGATCATCGCGTCCGAAAACGCCGTCGTCCACGACCGCCCGCCCTTGGAAATCTCCACCCGACACCCGTTCTGCACCAGCGGGTCGCCCTGCACCGAAAACGCAGCCGGCGAGTGAAACTTCGTCGGCTCGGCCGCCGCCACCTCGTAACCCTGCCCCTTCCGAGTCTTGATGTGCAGCAGCACCGGCTTGTCGACGTGCTTCAGCTCCGACAAAAACGCCACCAGCCCCGGCAGGTCATGCCCGTCCAGCGGCCCCATGTACTTGATCCCCAACGCCTCAAACACCTGCCCATGCCACATCGCCCCCTTCAGCCCCGCGCAAAACGAATCCCACGCGTGCTCCACCGCCTGCCCCAACCCCGTCGGCAGCTTGTGAACAATCTTCTCGGAGAACCTTTTGAACTCTTCGTAAGTCGTCGACACCCGCACCCGCTCGAGGTACTGCGAAAACGCGCCCTGCGGTTTGGAGATGCTCATCCCATTGTCGTTGAGGATGATCAGGAGTTGCCTCTTGAGTGTGCCCGCTCCGTTCAGCCCCTCCATTGCCAACCCGTTGACGATCGACGCATCGCCCACCAGCGCCACCACATGATTCTTCATCCCCTGATCCCCGTCCGCCCGCGCCATTCCCACAGCCGTCGAAATCGCCGTCCCCGCATGTCCCACCGCAAACAAATCAAAGTCCGACTCCCTCGGGTCGGGGAACCCGGACACCGCCCCCTTTTTCCTCAGCCGCTCGAACCCCGCCGCCCGACCCGTCAGCAGCTTGTGCGCGTACGACTGGTGCCCCACGTCCCACAGCATCCTGTCCGGCCCGGTCGGGTGCGCCCCGAAGTCGTACACGTAATGCAGCGCCAACGTCAGCTCCACCACGCCCAAGTTCGACGCCAGGTGACCACCGTTTTTGGACACCGCCGAAAAAATCGTCGCCCGCATCTCCCCAGCCAGCGCCTGCAACTCTTCTATCGAGAACCCCTTGAGGTCCGCCGGCGACTTCACCCTATCCAGCAGCGGCGTCGACGAGGAAGAACTCGTCCCATTCTCGCCCCCCGACAACAACGACGACGGGGAACCCAACGCCGCGGACTGCACGGGCTGAACGGAATTAGCCATCTGGAAATGTTCCCTTTCACGACGATCCACCGACACGCGTGCAACCCCATACCGCCGCACGCCCGACTCACCGCTTACGTTAGCGTGCCCACGCCCCGACGTCACCCCCGCCACCCCCGTCCACTGTCACGCCCACAACAGATCTCTAACCCATGCACTTGAGTGTTCGCAGACCCCACGTCGTTGGTTCCGAATCCACTGAAAACCCGTCTCCCTACCGCTACACCTCTGGCTTGGCCTCCACCCCATCGAATCCCCGCGCCTCGTGCCCCTTCACCAGCACGATTGCAATCACCAACGCCACCAGCGCCAGCAGAGATCCGACAAAGAACGGAATACCCGGCAACTCCCGAATCGCCCCGCTCCCCGAGAAGTGCCCGAACAGCCAAGTCGCCCCCAACGGCGCAAACACATAACACAGCGAACTCAGTGACGTCAGCGCCCCCTGCGCAGAACCTTGATTGTCCTTCCCCACCTCCCGTGTAATCAAACTTTGCGACGCCGGACCCACCAGCCCGCCAATCGCCCCGAGCACAATCGCCGGGTAAAGCATCCATCCCGACGTCGCCAGCCCATAGCAAGCAAACGCCATCGCCGACGCGAGCGCCGCCACGCACACCGTTGATCGTTCCCCGATCAGTTTGACCACCTTCCCCGTCAGTCCGCCCTGTACCACCGCAGCCATAATCCCCACAAATCCCAGCGATAATCCGACATCCCTCGGCCCCCAATCGAACCGGTACGCCGTATACAACACCCACACCGAGTGCAGTGAAAACTGGGCAAGATTCAGCATCGTCAGCACCGCCGCCACCGGAATCACGCCGCGGTACTGCCTCAGTGCTGCCACGGCCACCAGCGGATTGGCTTTGCGCCACATGATCGTTTTCGACCTGTTCTCCGGCGGTAAACTCTCGGGGAGGACGAGCAGTCCGTAAACGAAACTCACCGCCGCCAGCGCCGCCGCGAAGTAGAAGGGTGCCCGAAGACTGTGCTCACCCAGAATTCCCCCCGTCAGCGGGCCAATGACAAAGCCCAGTCCGAAGATCGCGCCCATGATTCCAAAACGCTTAGGGCGCTGATCCGGCGCGGTGACATCGGCTACATAAGCATTGGCAGTGGCGAGTGTTGCAGCCGTCACCCCCGAAATCATCCGCCCGATGAACAGCATCCAAAGCTGCGGCGCGAGCGCAAGGAACAAGTAATCCACCGCGCTCCCCGCCACCGATACCAGCAGCACAGGTCGCCTACCGAACCGGTCCGAGAGCACCCCGATCAGGGGGGAAAACAGGAACTGCATCGCCGCATAGACGGCGACGAAAATTCCGTACACAAACGCCGAGTTCGACGGCGTGCCCCCGGAAAGTTGCGTCACAAGGTTCGGCAGAACGGGAATGATCAGCCCAATGCCCAAAACGGCAATTAGAAGCGTCACGAGGATGAATCCGAACCCAGGCTCACGACGCACTCAGAACCTCTAGCGAGGATGACTTATGGAAAGCGACCGACTCTGGGCGTGATCCTAGGTCCGGGCGGGCGCGCACGGAAGAATTCGCCCGGGTTGCCCGGATTGCCTGATCTCACATGCGATGTTGAAGCCTTGTCGTGCAGAAGCTGTGGATTATTGGAAAATTCATGGCGTTCTTTTGGCGTTATGACATAGAGTCAGCCGACCCGCGAATCGCACCCCCCACGGTTGGGGGGGTAGTTCGTGGGAGGAGGGGAGCAGTAGGCGACCTATCCGGTTGCGCTTCTCCCTAAAACAATCGTGAACACCTTCAGCCGCGGGCGACCCCCGACCGGCGGGAGTAGCGTCCCCGTCGCCACGGGGAAAAGGAAGAAGAGCCATGACCCCAGTCCGCACAGCACTCGCCCTGTTCACCGCCACCGCGGCGGTTCAAATTGTTGTTCCGAGCGTCGTCGCCGCCCAGGCGATTACCCCGGCGGGTTACGCCGGTGGCACCTACACGCAGAACTTCGACACGCTGCCGGTTCGGTCGCCAATCAACACGCTGACCGGCACGGTCTTCTTCGCCGATGTGGCCGGTATAGCCAGGCCGGTTGCTCTCACTGACCCGCTGCTTTATGCCCCCGCAGCCACCCCGTCGGGTGCTCTTGCGGGCTGGGGCTTCTCGCGGGCACAAGGATTGGGCACGGGGGTGAACTTTACTTGGGGTAACGGCAGCGGGAACGGCGGCGCGGCGTACAACCTGGGCGCGAACGACAGCACGGATAGGGCGTTTGGCGCGCTGGGGTCCGGTACCCAGGCGGCGCGGCTGGGGCTGGCGCTGGTGAACAACACCGGTAACATTTTCAACAGTTTCTCGCTCGGTTTTACGACGGAGCAGTGGCGGACTTCCACGACGCTCCAAAACACGCTGGCCTTTGGTTTCCGGACGGGAGTCAACAGCAACGACCTTTTCGTGGATCCTCACGCAGCGGCTCCCGCGTTTAATGCGGTGGGCTTTGCGCCGGTGGCGGTCAACGGCGCGGTGGACGGCGACAGCGCGGCAAATAAGAGAGTGACGGCGCCGACCGTATTCAGCGGGGGCGGGTTTCTGTGGCTACCCGGCGAAACGCTTGTCTTGTCGTGGACCGACACAAACGACACGGGTGCGGATGCAGCCCTGGGTATTGATGACGTCACGTTCTCCGCCATTTTCAACGCGTACCAGCCGAAGAATCTCACCTGGACCGGCGCGACCGACCGCAACTGGAACACCTCGACGGCCAACTGGTCGGACGACGCGACGGTGTATAGCGAGGGCTTAGCGGGCAGTGCGATCATCGGTGACAACGTCACTTTCACCGCGGCGGGCGCGGGCACGGTTGATATTCAAGCCGGCGGGGTTCGTCCGTCTGCGGTGGCGATCAACTCCAACTCCGATTACACCTTCTCCGGCGGGCCGATCGCCGGGACGGGGGCGATCGTCAAGACCGGAAGCGGTCGGCTGGTGCTCGCGTCAGCCAACACGCTCGCAGGCGGGATTCAGATCAACGGGGGGACGCTGGAGTATTCGAACGACAATCAGCTCGGCGGCGGTACGCTGTCGGCGACGGAATTGTCCACGATCCGCGCGACGGCCCCGATCACTTCGACGCGGACGGTGGGATTCAGTGGTGCGGGCGGCACGTTCGACACCGGGGCCAACACCGTCACCATCGGCCAGCTCAACGTCGGCGTTGTTGCCTCGCAGGCGCTCACCGTATTCGTCAAGAACGGTTCGGGGAACCTTAGCGTCGGCGGGGTGTTTACGGCGTTCGGGTCGGTGTTCAACATCAACGCGGGCACGCTGACGATCCGGGGCGCCGGGGGGACCAACTCGATTGGCGCCAGCGGTGGCAATGAATTCGCGGGCAACATCGTGCTCGACGGGCACCAGACGCTGCAGGTGGCTGCGGCGGACGGCGAGTCGCGGTTCATCGGCGGTGGCGGGACGATCACGGTCGGGGGCGCGGGTCGGACCGGAACGGCTGCGTTTTCCGGAAGCAACACATCGTCGATCTCGGTGGTGCGCGGCGAGGTGACGCTGTTGAACAACGTGGTTGTCAATCCGGACAACAATCCCGGGTTTCGCATGAACCTCGGGGCGTCGGCGGGCGGCGGGTTCATCAGCAACTTCAACATCAATTCCACGATCTCGGGCAATACCGACGTCAATTTCTCCGACGGTGTCTCGGCCGGGGCGGGGGTCGTCACGGTCAACACGCCGCTGGCCCACACGGGCAGCACGTCGGTGAATTTCGGTCCCAACGGCGTGGTTCGACTCGGGACGTCCGGCGCGTTTCCGGCGGGGACGGCGCTGATCTTCGGCGACGGGTTCAACCGCTCGGCCACCGGCGCACTCGACCTCAACGGCAGAAACCTGTCGGTGGCGTCGCTGGAGTCGATCCGACTGCCCAACGGGACCAACGCGCCCCAGCCGAGCTTCATCGCGGGCATTGTCAACGGCAGCTCCAACCCTTCGTTGCTGACCATCACCGGCAGCTCGACGACCACCTACGCCGGCGGGATCGGAACGGTGATCTCGTCGAACGTGTTCACGCCGTCGACAAACATCGGCGTGACGCTGGCCGCGTCGCACACGGGCCACTTGACGCTTACCGGCGCCGCCGGGACGTTTAACTACACGGGCGATACGACGGTCAATGGTGGCGGGCTGACGTTCGGCCGGCAGTATCGTCCGGTGACCGCGACGCTGTCGGTGTCGGGCACGGGGCAGGTGGTGTCGGCTCCGGCGGGCTATGAAGCCGGTCAGCCGCGGGTGGCGATCGACGTCGCCGCGATCAACCTCGCCGGTTCGGGCAAGCTCACCGTCGCCCCGGCGGCGCGGGCGGGCGGGGCCAATGACCAGGCGACGGTGGTCACCTCGGCGCTGTCCATCGCGCCGGGCGCGTTCTTTGACCTGGGCAACAACGACCTGATCGTCCGCGGTGGCAACCTCGCGGCGCTCCGCGCGGCGGTGCGGGCGTGGTACGTGGCGGACGCGGGCCTGCCGGGAGCAGTGGGCCTGGGCTCGTCGACGGCGTTCTACACCGCAGACGGCGCGTTCGCGACGCTGGCGGTGTACGACAACACCGGCGGGTCGATCTCGATGTTTAACGGCGTTGCGGTGGGCTCGGGCGATGTGCTGGTGAAGTACACGTACCTCGGCGACACGAACATCGACGGTGTGGTGGACGCGTCGGACTTGGCCCGGGTGTTGCAGGGCCTCAATGGTGGCGGGACCGGCTGGAACTTCGGCGATGTTAACTACGACGGCGTGGTGAATAGTTTTGACCTTGGCCGAGTCCAAGCCGCGATTCGCGGTCAGGGTGCTCCGCTGGGGAACGCGCTGGGCGGGACGGGCGTGGGCGGGGTGATCCCCGAGCCGTCGTCGCTGGGCTTGCTGGCGCTGGCGTTGCCGCTGGTGTCGCGTCGTCGGCGGGCATGAATGAGATGAACAGGGAGAGCGAGTAGTCCGTCAGGGCAGACTCGCGACCAGAGACGAGAGGCCCGCCGGAAACGGCGGGCCTCTTGGTTTGGGGGGAGAAGAGGAACTGAGGAACGCAGGCACAGAGGCACAGAGGAAAAAGGGGACGGGAGGGGTGGGCGTGGGGGTCGGGGGGTGGTTAGCGGGGGCGGGTGGGTTCGCGGCGGGAGGCGCCGGGGAGGGAGTCGGGGGGGGAGGAGAGGAAGAGGTCGTTGCCGGCGTCGCCGCGGAGGGTGTCGGTGTCGGCGTCGGGAACGGAGGTGGTCGAAAAGACAGAGCTTGGGGCGTCGATGAGGGAGGCGGTGCGGGAGGCGAGATTGCCGCGGCCGATCCAGGTTCGGAGGATCGAGTCGGCGGTGGAGAGGGGGATGGGGTACTCGCCAGAGGCGAGGAGGTCTTCGCCGGATCCGCCGCGGAGGGAGTCTGCGCCGTTTCCGCCGATGAGGATGTCGCGGGCCGAGCCGGAGGTGAGGGTGTCGTTGCCGTCGCCGCCGGAGATGAACTGGGGGACGCCCGCGGAGGAGAGCAGCGAGGTGTCGTTGCCGCCGTGGAGGTACGCGACGATGCGGGAGACGACGGAGGTGGAGTAGAGCTGGAGTTGAGTGCCGTTGAGGGTGAGGAAGGATCGGCGCCTGCGGTCGCGGGTGAGGTTAAGGGTGTCGTTGGCGTCGGTGCCGCGGATGACGGCGACGAATCGGCGGGCGCGGAGGGGGTCTGGGACGAGGGTGAGGGGCTGATCATTATCGGAGAGGGTTCCGGCTGCGGTGGAGGTGGCGAGGGAGACGTCTGGGCTGCCGGTGGCGGTGAGTGAGACGGAGAAGTTTTCGGTGCCTTCGACGATTTCGTCGTCGATGGGGGTGAGGGAGAAGGAGACGTCGGTTTGTCCGGCGGGGATGAGGACCTGGCCGGAGACGGCTGTGAAGTCTGTGGAGGTGGTGGCCCAGGAGGCGAGGAGGTCTGAGGAGAGGGGGTTGGAGAGAAGCACGCGGAAGGTGGCGGCGGCGCCGCCGCCCTCGGCTGTGTTGGGGGAGGCGGGGAGGAGGGAGAGGGTGAAAAAGGGCGGAGGTGGTGCGGGGGGGAGGGAGAGGTTGGCGGTGAACTCTCGGCGGCCGTCGTCTTTGTCGAGGATTGTGGCGCGGAGGGTGCGGGATTCGCTGGTGTTGGTGGAGGAGAAGGGGAGTGTGTAGGACGGGTTTGGGCCGGATTGTTCGGGGGTTCCGTCGTCGTTGAGGTCGAAGATGTAGGTGAGGGTGGGGAGGTCGGCTGAGGTGTCGGAGACGGAGAGGAAGTTTGCGACGAGGGGTCCGGAGGCGGGGGTTGTGATTTGGAGCTGGCCGGTGGGTGCGGTGTTGGCGATGGTGATGATGGCGGTGGCGGTGTTTTGGCGGTTTCCGTTGGTGGTTACTCGGAGTGCGACGATGCGGGTGGAAGGGCCGTCGGTGCCGGCGAGGTCGAGGGTGAGGTTTTGGCCGGTGGAGCGTGGGGTGAAGGTGGTGCCGTTGAAGTTGGTGTCCCACTCGAAGAGAGTGAGGGCGGCGGGTGAGGGGACGGAGGATTGTGCGCCGGAGAGCTGGAGGGAGGTTCCCTCGGGGGCGGCGGTTTGGTTGCCGGTGATGAATGCGGTGGGAGTGGGGAGGGTGGCTTCGACGTCTTCGGGGAGCAGGTCCCAGCCGATGTCGTCTAGGGCGGCGTAGTCGAGGGGGGTGGGGAGTTTTCGCGTGCCGACGGTGATTGTGGGGTCCATGGAGACTTCGCCCGCGCCGGGGGACTGGGTGCCCTCGGCGAAGTGCGAGTCATCGGCGAGGGGGACGGGGCCGCCGAAGATCGCGGTGGCGGTCGGGCCGGTGAAGGTGTTGTTGGAGACGAGGTTGTCCCAGGAGGCGTTTCCGGCGGAGAAGCCGAGGGAGTGGATGATTTCGTGGAGGGCGACGGAGAGGAAGTCGTTTTGGCCGGCGGAGGGAGGGGAGTTTCTCAGGCCGAAGTGCCAATTGGTGGTGGTGTCGAACATGAGGGATCCGGCGAGGACGCCGACGTCTGTGCGGGCGGAGGCGGCGGATGGGGCGGCGCCGGCTTGGCCGCGGGATCGGACGAGGGTGAGGAACTCTTGTGTTCCCGAGGCGTTGAAGCCTGAAGCCCCGCCGAGGCCGAGGGTGTTCGAGCCGAGCTCACGTCCGCCGACGTAGATGGGGATGACGCCGGCGGCGAGGGTGGGGTTGGAGATGGTGTGCAGCTGGCCGGTGGCGGGGTGGGAGAACCTGAGGGAGAAGGTGTTCGAGCCCGAGGGGGTGACGGCTGCGAAGGAGTCGCCCAAGCGGGCGGAGAGGGTTGAGGCGGCGAACTCGACGGCTGCGCGGCGGTCGGGTGAGGAGAAGAAGTTGTTGGAGTCGAGGGAGTAGTCGATGGCGAGCGTGACGGAGAAGAGGCGGCGTGGCTCGAGTGGGTCGAGGAAGGGGGGAGAGGTTGGCACGGGACAGTTTACGATGTGTCTGGGGGGAGAAGGAACGAAGGCGCTGAGGCAATAAGGCACTAAAGGGAATGACGGTGGGGGAGGGGGTGCGAAATGAGATGTGGGACATTTCGCCCCATTTGGGGACATTTGGGGGAATATTGCTGGGGAATTAGGAGGGAGGAGGGGAGCGAAACGAGGGTGAAGAGGCTAATGAATGTACGGTTTTTGTTTGGTTATGTCAAGAGAAATTTTGGGTTTGTGGGAGTGAGTCGAGAGGACACGGCGCGTGGACGCCTCGGGCACGCGGCGTCTGGAAGGAGTTTTTGGGGGAGGTTTGCGGAGGATCATTTCGGAAGAGGAAGCTGCCGCCGGATTCACTCCTGCGCCGGCGGCGGGAGGATGGATCACTTGTCGCGGCGGCGGCGGGAAAGGAGGGCGAGGGAGGCGGGTTCGGGGATGGGGGTGAGGAGGAAGGCGGTTAGGAGGCCATTGTGGATGCAGTAGCCGACGATTCGGCCGGAGTGGTTGATGTCGGAGACGGAGAAAACGCAGGTGTCGGAATCGACGAGGGTGTTGATGTCGTAGGGGATGCCGTTTTGCCAGCCGGTCGCCGCTCCGTCCCGATGGCACGAATTTTTGCCGACAACGGTTCCGGTGTTGTTGAGGGCGGCGGTACCGGAGCCCCCGCCCCCTTGGATTCGGCGCGGGGATCTGCGTCAGCACGTAGACGTTGGGGTTGTTGGCGTTGGTCGCAAACGCGCGGATGGAGCGGACCAGATCGCTCGTCAGTTCGCGCATCGCCGAATCGGCACCCACCGCCGTCTGCGTCACTGAGTTGGCCGCACGGCGCGCGACCTGCTACGGCGTGGTGCGAGTGCGCAGCGTGCCCACCTGCGTCTTGAACGCCGCCGTTTGAGCGGTCGTCAACCCGATCGCCGTCGCGTTGCTTTCAAACACGGAGATGTGGGCCTCGGTATACTTCGGAAAAGCAGCTTAGTTTGTCGGACACGTCGCCATAGTGCAAACTTCCGCCGCGACCGCGGCAGTTGGGGTGGGAGGCGAAGGTCGCAAGTGCGCCGGGCACCTTCGTTCAGAATGAGTGAAACGGCAAGAGCATGGTGTCAAACGCGGCCTCGCCGGTATGTTTGAATCGCGATGAGAACGCGCCGTCGCCGTTTCCACTTTCGGTTTCGGCGAGAAAGAACGGCGACTTGGGCAGCGCTTATGCAGCAACGAACAAAGACATGGAGACGGGCGCTCTAAAAATGGTGACCGGAAGAGCAAGCATGGAGACCGGCGAGGAAAAAATGGAGATCGCCGCGACAAATATCGCGACCGGGAACGAAAAAATGCAGACCGGCAGAACAAAGGCCGCGAACGTGGAAGGAAAGATGGAGAGCGTGGGAGACGAGTCGGCGCCCGCACGATGGGCGAACTTTGTCGCCGGCCGGGGTTGCAGTGGCGGGGAGCCCTACACACGCAGAGTACACCGACTTCGCATAGCCGAAGTCGGTGGGACGTAGCTCGGTGCCACCAGCCACCCGCTTC
>JBBRUM010000042.1:0-13743 GCA_038247815.1 Tepidisphaerales bacterium
AGGCTTAACGACCGTGTTCGGAATGGGAACGGGTGTGACCCTCATGGTAAAGCCACCGACAAAGACACGGGTGCTGGGTTAGCAACACCCGTGTCGGTGTCTTATGAATAATCGAGGTTCGCGATATTCGTCGAACAACTTTTCGTTTGAAGATCTCTTATCGTCAGTCCTTATGCCACCATGTGGCCATGGGGACGGTATTCGATAAAAGTGATCAAGCCAATCGACCGTTAGTACCAGTAACCTGAACACATCTCTGTGCTTACAGCTCTGGCCTATCAACCGGGTGGTCTACCCGGGGTCTCATGGGAACCCTCATCTTGACGTAGGCTTCACGCTTAGATGCTTTCAGCGTTTATCCTTTCCGGACATAGCTACCCAGCCATGCCTCTAGCGAGACAACTGGTACACCAGGGGTCCGTCCTTCCAAATCCTCTCGTACTATGGAAGAAGCGTCTTCAAGGTTCCTGCGCCCACAGCAGATAGGGACCGACCTGGCTCACGCCGGTCTGAACCCAGCTCGCGTACCGCTTTAATTGGCGAACAGCCAAACCCTTGGGACCGCCTTCAGCCCCAGGATGCGATGGGCCGACATCGAGGTGCCAAACCGCCTCGCCGCTATGGACGCTCGGAGGCGATCAGCCTGTTATCCCCAGCGTACCTTTTATCCGTTGAGCTATGGCCCTTCCACACGGGACCACAGGATCACTTAGACCGACTTTCATCTCTGCTCGTGCTGTAGCACTCGCAGTCAAGCGGGCTTATACCTATGCGCTCGACGACCGATTGCCAACCGGTCTGAGCCCGCCTTTGTACTCCTCCGTTACTCTTTTGGAGGAGACCGCCCCAGTCAAACTAACCGCCTAGCAGTGTTCCCTGCCCGGATTCACGGGTCAGGGTGAGACGACGAATGTTAACAGAGTGGTATTTCACTGTTGGCTCCCCTCGGGCCGGAACCCAAGGATCAACGCCTCCCACCTATTCTAAGCAGTCAACAGCCGGCATCGCTACCAGGTTATAGTAAAGGTGCATGGGGTCTTTCCGTCTTGCTGCGGGAAGGCGGTATCTTCACCGCCACTTCAATTTCACCGAGTCTGCGGTTGAGACAGCGACCAAGTCGTTACGCCGTTCATGCACGTCGGAACTTACCCGACAAGGAACTTCGCTACCTTAGGACCGTCATAGTTACGGCCGCCGTTTACCGGTGCTTCGGTCGCAAGCTTCAGGTCGAAACCTTAACCTACTTCCTTAACATTCCGGCACCGAGCAGGCGTCATTCCGTATACATCCTCTTACGAGTTAGCACGGAACTGTGTTTTTGATAAACAGTCGCCCAGGCTGCTTTCTGTGCCCTTCCATTGCTGGAGAGGGACCCCTTCTCCCGAAGTTACGGGGTTAGATTGCCTAGTTCCTTAACCGCAGTTCTCTCGAGCGCCTGAGGATACTCTCCTCGCCTACCTGTGTCAGTTTTAGTACGGTCTGACGTATTGTCCCCTCCGCGCTTTTCTTGGACCCCACTCTACAGACTTCGCCATCAAAACGGGCTCGATCTTTCGAAACCCCCACGTTCAACCGGGGGATCTGCTTTGTGAAGCCACACGCGGAGGTTCAACCTTTACGCCAGGTGCTGGAATATTAACCAGCCGGCCATCGACTACGCCTTTCGGCCTCGCCTTAGGAACCGACTAACCCTGGGCGGATTTACCTTCCCCAGGAAACCTTAGGCTTTCGGCGTGCAGGATTTTCACCTGCATTATCGTTACTCATACCGGCATTCTCACTTGCACACGCTCCAGCCATCCTTACGGTTGACCTTCGATGCGGCGTGCAACGCTCCTCTACCGCTCTTTCGAACCCGCGGCTTCGGTATCATGCTTATTCCCGATCATTTACGGCGCTACTGTTCTCGACCAGTAAGCTATTACGCACTTTTTAAATGGTGGCTGCTTCTAAGCCAACATCCTGGCTGTCTCAGAACAATAACTTCCTACCGAACTAAGCTTGATTTTGGGACCTTAGCCGACGGTCACGGTTGTTTCCGTCTCGACCGCGAAGATTATCCCTCGCGGACTCACTCCCGATGTACGCCCGCAAGTATTCGGAGTTTGATAGAAGCGTGTAGGCGGGTAGCCCCACGTCTTCTTTCAGTAGCTCTACCCCTTGCGGGTAATTTAATCGAGGCTGCCCCTAAAGGCATTTCGAGGAGAACCAGATATCTCCCAGTTTGATTAGACTTTCACTCCTCCCCGCAGCTCATGCCAGAACTTTTCAACGTTCACGGCTTCGTGCCTCCCGCCCCTGTTACGGAGCGTTCACACTGGCCACGGGTAGATCACTAGGTTTCGGGCCGCATGCTGACGACTAGACGCCATCTTAAGACTCGCTTTCGCTTCGGCTCCGGTGCTTTACACCTTAGCCTCGCCGCCAACATGCACTCGCCGGTCCATTATGCAAAAGGTACGCCGTCATCCATTGCCCTTGCGGGCCATAGGACTCCGACCGCTTGTAAGTGTGTGGTTTCAGGTACTTTTAACTCAGCTAATAGCTGTGCTTTTCACCTTTCAATCGCCCTACTTCTTCACTATCGGTCATCGAGTAGTATTTAGCCTTGCCCGGTGGGCCGGGCGGATTCGCACGGAGTTTCACGAGCTCCGTGCTACTCTGGAGCGCCTCTCAAAGGAGATCGGTTGATTTCGTCTACGGGCCTTTCACCCTCTATGGGACAACATTCCTGAAGACTTCGACTATCAACGATTTTGTAACTCCTCAAAGCGTCCTCAACCCCAGGGCGAACCCTGGTTTGGGCTGTTCCGATTTCGCTCGCCGCTACTTACGGAATAAATGTCTTTCTCTTTTCCTGTGGGTACTTAGATGTTTCAGTTCCCCACGTTCGCTCCTTACGGCTTATGCATTCGGCCGCAGGTAACCCGTCGTTAAACGGGCTGAGTTTCCTCATTCAGAAATCTTCGGATCAACGCTTGTTTGCCAGCTTCCCGAAGCTTATCGCAGGCTACCACGTCTTTCATCGCCTCTCGATGCCAAGGCATCCACCACACACCCTTAGTAACTTGACCACTTTTATCGATCACCGTCACAGCCTTCATCACGACTAAGCATGTGATGCCGGGCTTGTTTCCCCAGGGCAGGGGAAACTCGACGGTCCGGGCCTTTTTCATCCCAGAGAGACCAATAACGGATCTCATCGCCAAACAGGTGCTCGGCAAATCCGAACCGACAGAAAGACGAGCAGTCATGCCTGACTTGCTCTTTATTTGGTTCGGACTTGCGGAGGTCGTTCACTCGGGCCTTGACGTTGCCCGAGGAATTGGACCTTGAACCTCATCATTCACTTGTCAAAGATCCGACTCGTTTCCGTCGTAACCGTTTCCGGTTGCGACTTTCGCTTGTCGTCCGCCGAGGGCGGATGAGTTACCTCCCGAGGGAGAAAACTCATCCAATCTCGACGATCAGGCGGGCAGCCGTCCCTCACCAAGACTCCGTCTTGGCTGGTTGTCTGGGCACCTCTTCAGCTGGTACCCTCGTGTTATCGAAAGTACTCAGATCAGCGGCGGGGTGGGGTAGAACTCGATGTTCAAACTTGTTCCTGTCTGTTGCCTTCGCTGCCTGATTTCACTCTCCGGCTTCCTCACCGGGGCCGGGGAGTGTATCCCGCGACTCCGTTTCGTCAACCGTATTGGCAACTTTTTTTGTCGCCCCGTCGGGTGTCTTTCGACTTTCCGGCGGTCCCGATCGCGTTTCCGTGACTGGGGAGGAACAGGTTAAGAGTTCCTCACCGACTTTTCAAGTCCTTAGGCGCGATGGTACGCGTGACTTGTTTCCGTTTCGCACTTAAACCCAGTTCGGAGCTGGAGATAAAAAAGGCTCTCGGATTGTTGACGACCTTGTTTAGCGCGCCGATTTCTTGCCCGGTTGTGTAAAGATTGGGAGAAGGTGAGGCTTTGGCAGCGGCGGGGCAACCACTGCAACCGGGCTCTTTACCGGGCGTTCCACTCAATGCGCGCCACATGCGGGTGGCCATAACGGCGGCTGCGGCGAGAACGATGGAAAGTATAATGAAATCTTGAGCGCTCAGGTTCATGACATCACCTTGGAAAGAATTTGATAAGTGATGAGTGCGGTAAGATAGGCAAGGCCGTTCATGTATAGCAGCATGACGATAGGCCATCGCCAAGTGCCTGTTTCTCGGCGAACGATGGCGAGGGTGCTCATGCACTGCATCGCGATGACGAAGAAGACGAGCAGACTTGCGGCTACGGGTATGGTCCAGACGTGGGACCCGTCGGCGGAGCGGTCGGCGAGCATGGCGTCGCGGAGGGGCGTCGTGTCGTCGTCTGCGTTTCCAACGGAATAGACGATTCCCAGGGTCGAAACGAAGATCTCCCGTGCAGCGAAGGCTCCCACCAAGCCGACGCCCATTTTCCAGTCGTATCCGAGGGGCCTGATCGCAGGCTCGATCAAGTGGCCGAATCGTCCGGCAAGGGAGTGGCGGAGCTGTTCACCGGCGATGGCTTGCCTGCCGGCGGAATCGACGGCGGCGCGGAGAGTTCTCCCGACGTCGGACTCTAGGAAAGTAGGTAGTTTTTCGGGGGTCACTGTCACGCCGGTGGAGTGGATGCGTGTGATCTTTGCGTTGAGCGAAACCGACTCCGCTCGATCGTCTGGGAGGCGCGGGTAATACATCAGCGCCCACAGGACGATGCTCAGGCAGACGATGACGGTGCCGGCTTTGGTGATGAACTGGGTGGTATTGCTCCACATTTGGCGGGCGACCTGTGAGATTTGGGGGAGTTTGTAGGTGGGCAATTCGAGCACGAATCCGCCGGAAATGTCCTTGCCGCCCCACCATTTCATGACCCATGCGGTGGCGGCTGCGGCGACGATTCCCAGGACGTAAAGACAGAGCATGACACCGGCTTGCACGAAGCTTCCCCAAGCGGCGAAGAAGGTTCCGATGAGCAGCGTGTAGACGGGTAGGCGCGCCGAGCAGCTCATGAAGGGGGCGACGAATATCGTGGCGAAGCGTTGCCGGGGAGACTCGATCGTTCGAGCGGCCATGATTCCCGGAATGGCGCACGCGAAACTGCTCAGGAGCGGAATGAACGACTTGCCCGACAGTCCGAGCTTTGCGAGCAGGCGATCCATGAGAAACGCCGCCCGCGCGAGATAGCCCGAATCCTCCAGAATCGCGAGGAAACCAAAGAGAATTGCGATCTGTGGTACGAACACGAGCACCGCGCCGACGCCGGCCACGATGCCGTCCTGCCAGAGGTCTCGCACTGGGCCCTCGGGGAGAAGGTCCGCAACCAGCCCCCCCACCCAGCCGACTGCTCCCTCGGTGGCGTCCATCAGCGGCGTGGCGAGGGAGAAGATCGAGACGAACAGCAACCCCATGACGGCTGCGAAGATGACCAGGCCCCACACTTTGTCAATGAGTATGCGGTCGAGTTTGTCTGTGAAGGTTTTGGCCGCCGCGGGGCGTCGGGTTGGGCCGGCGGAAACGGTGACGTCGACCGGGACGATCTTGGCTGCGGTGACCTCGGAGGAGACGGCGTCGATCCAGCGGTAGTGCGCTTCGACGTCGGCTTGGACGGGCTCGATGCCGGCCGTGGCGAGGCGTGTCTTTGCGTCGGCGAGGTTTCGGAGGATCTCGGGGCGGGCGTGGAGGGGGCGAAGGTCTGAGGAAGAATCGCCAATGAGCAATCGTTCAGCGGTAGCCAGATGGCGGTCGGGCGACCCGCCGGGTCCGTGCCCGAGCACTGCGGTGAGCACCCCGCCAAGGAGGTGGATCTCGTCTCGAAACACCCCCGGTAGCGGAAGCTCGGGAAGCGGCGCCACACGCGCCTCGGTGAGTCGAAACTTCAGCCGATCAATTCCTGTCCCCTTATGGCCCACCAGCCCCACCACCGGCACTCCCAGGCGCGCTTCAAGCTTCTCGCCCATGACCCGCAACCCGCGCCGCTCGGCGACGTCGGTCATGGTCAGCGCCACCACCATCGGCAAGCCGAGCTCCATCACCTGCGAAACGAGATACAGGTTGCGACTGAGGTTGCTCGCGTCAACGACGACCACGACCACGTCGGGCGGGGGCGTGTCCTCCCGCAGGCCTCGAAGCACCTCGCAGGCGACGGTTTCATCGGGCGATCGGGAGACGAGCGAATACGTTCCCGGGAGGTCGATGATCTCGACCCACTCGGCTTGCCCCCCGCCGCTTCCGCCACTTCCGCCTGTTGGGGAGACCCCGGGCAATTTGCACCGGCCGGTCTTTTTATCCACGGTGACGCCGGGGTAATTGGCGACCTTCTGCCGCAAGCCGGTGAGGGCGTTGAAAAGGGTGGTTTTCCCGGAGTTGGGGTTGCCGGCAAGGGCGATGCGCCGCAGGCGGGGTCTGGCCGGAGTGGGTTGGCCGGAAACGGGGAACTGGTAAGAAGAGGTCGTGGACATGGGGTTTGGTGCGAAAGCAGTCGCGCCGCCGCCCCGCCGCTTGCCCTAAACAGCGGGATTGACGGTAACCTGACGGGCGTGCTCGCCGCGAAGCGACAGCAGGTACCCCCGAACGCGAAACTCGATCGGATCCCCCAGCGGAGCCCGGCGAACACACTCGATCGTCACGCCGCCGCAAAGCCCCATTTCAAGCAATCGCCGGCGAAGCTCCAAGTCACCGTCCACCGAAACAACCTTCCCGCAGCAGCCGACGCCCAACGTGGATAGCGGACAGTTTCCCTCGGGCAGACGACGACACTCGGTTTCAACGGTCTCCGACATTGGCCTCCCAAAGACTGCTCAGACTTTATCTAGTTGAGACGGAGTTTCAACTAGCTAGATACGAATCACGTGGACTTTTCTAGATGAGTGCTTGGAGAAGCTTCAGACTGAGGGGGTCGAGGGCGGATTCGGGGGGCATTTCGTAGATGTTGCCATCGGCATCCTTAACGGAAAATCGGCCGTCGTGCAAGAATCGAACATCCTCGCGTTCCTGAACTCGGAACTCAGCCAATCCCCGGTCGGTTTCCACCGTCCACTCTTGGTGACCGAAGCGCATATCGAGCTTGAGCACGCGGCGGATCTTGGGGACGAGGCTGGCTGAGTGCATCGCGGCGCGGAGCTTGTCGGCGAGGGGGCTGGGGAGGGAGGTGAGGGAGTCGATCATGAGGATCTCCTTGCCGTCCTTGCCTCGGATCGAGACGAACAGATCGGGGTGGGACCAAGGGAACGCCCGGCGGACGCGGACTTCCACTTGGTCTTCCTGGCTGGGGCGCTGGAGAACCAGGCGGCCTTTATCGTCGGTGGTGAGGTCGAAATCGGTGGAGACGTCAGGGGAAGGCGAGATGGGTGGGGTCATCAGGCGACTCCGGTTTCGAGGAGGTAGTTGTAGTACATCACACGCGGGGGCTTGCCACCGGCGAGGGTGATGAGGCTATTGAGCTGGCCGCGGTGGAAGGTGGCGTGGTCGAGGCAGTGGACGATGAGGTGGCCGAGGGGGAGGGTGATGAACCGGCTGTCGGAGGTGGTCCACTCGAGCTTTTGGGCGAGGGTTTGCTGCGACTGGCGGTGCAGGAAGTCGCCGAACTGCGCGTGCACCCCCCCCCACCGCATCCGGACGGATTCGAGGTCGGGCAGGTCGGTGCGGTTGAGCATGCGCTGGGGGCTTTCGCCCTCCCACCGCCTTAGCCAGACGACCTGGGCGGCGAGCATGTGGACGAGCGTGTCGTGGACCGTGCGAAACGAGAAGCCGTAGTCGTGGAGGTAGTTCTCGGCTGGAACGGAGCGGCAGGCGTCGAGGTGGCGGTGGTCGCACCATCGGACGTATTCGAACATTCGGCAGAGGTGGTCTTTGGAGGGGGTCATGGGGGAGGGGATAGTTTACCCGGCGACGGCCATGAGCGAACCGAGCTCGCGTTGGGTGTTGACGAGTTTGGCGTAGACGCCGTCTTGTTTGTTGCTGAGTTCCTCGAGGGTGCCGGTTTCGGCGACTTTGCCGCGTTCGAGGACGACAAGGTGGTCGGCTGCGGTGAGGGTGCTCAGGCGGTGTGCGATGGCGATGGTGGTGCGGCCTTCGACGAGGCGGTCGAGGGCTTGTTGGATTTGCTTTTCGGTTTCGGAGTCGACGGAGCTGGTGGCTTCGTCGAGGATGAGGATTTTGGGGTTGTGGAGGATGGCGCGGGCGATGGAGACGCGCTGACGTTCTCCGCCGGAGAGGGATTGGCCGCGTTCGCCGACCATGGTGTCGTACCCGTCGGGGAAGCCGACGATGAAGTTGTGGGCGTTGGCGGCGCGGGCGGCGGCGATGACTTGGGCTTCGGTGGCGGTGGGGTTTCCGTAGCGGATGTTGTCGGAGATGGTGCCGTGGAAAAGGTGAGGGTCCTGCAGGACCATGCCCACCGCGCGGCGAAGGACGTGGACGTCGTAGTCACGGACGTCGACGCCGTCGAGGAGGATCTGCCCGTCGGTTACGTCGTAGAAACGGGGGATGAGGTTGACGAAGGTGCTCTTGCCGGCGCCGGAGGGGCCGCACAAGCCGACCATTTCGCCCGGTTGGATGGTGAGTGAGACGTCGCGGAGGGCTGGCTGGGCGCCTTCGTAGCTGAACCAGACGTTGCGGAACTCGATCTTGCCCTCGATCTTGTCGGGCTTGTATGCGCCTTGGCGGTCGAAGATGTCGGGGGGGGTGTCGAGGATTTCGTAGACTCGACTGGCGCTGGAGGCGGCGCGGGTGACCATCCGGTTGGCGTTGGCGAGTTCGTTGACGGGGCCGTAGAACTGCCAGACTTGGCCGGAGAAGGCCAGGAGCTGGCCGAGGGTGGTGTGGCCGGACTTGTCGAAGATCAGGATCAGCCCGCCGATCAGGGTGACGAGCAGCCCGCCGAGGCGCATGATTCCCGAGACGATCGGCTGAAGCGTCCACCAAAGGCGGTTGGTTTCCTGCTCCTTTTGCATGTACTCGTTGGAGCGCTTGTCGAAGCGGTCGATCTCGCGGGATTCGTTGCTGAAAGCCTTTACGACACGCACGCCGGGGAGGGCATCACCCACCACAGCCGAGATCCGCGACCAGTAGTTCCACACCCGCGACCACGCCTTGTGCATCTTTCGACCGCGAAGATAGGTGAGCGTGGCGACAATGGGGACGGGCAAAAGGGCGACAATGGCGAGTCGCCAGTTCAGCCAGAACATAATCCCGGCGCTGAAGACGACCATGAGCACGTCGCGGATGAAGTTCACCGTGCCGTAGACGATGAACTCCTGCAGGCGGTCGGTGTCGTTGGTGACGCGGGTGATGAGGCTGCCGGTGCGGCGTTTGTTAAAAAACCGAAGTGAGAGGGAATGCAGGTGGGCGTAAACCTGATGGCGGAGGTCGCGGGAGATTTGCGTGCCGATGGTGTTGAGCTTGACCTGCCGCCATCCGCCGATGACCTCGGTGAGGGCAATGATCAGTAGGAGCAGCGAGGAGTAGAGCAGGAGGTTGCCCATGCGGGCGGAGTTGGAGAGGTTGACGGCGGCCAAGGCGTTGTCGATGAGGCGACTATTGATGACGACCGGGACGGAGATGATCATCGCATGGACGATGGTCAGGCCGAGGGCGAAATTGACGGCGCTGCGATAGGGCTTGGCGGAATCGAGGAGGCGGAAGAGGATTTTTCGCTGTTGCAGGCAGCGGGGGCAGACTCCGTCGGCGTAGCTGGGGATGAGGTGGGTGCACTTGCGGCAGTACGACTCGGCTTCGGCTTTGCGTTCGACGTCTTCAAGCCAAATTGGGGGCGGGTCGTCGGTTTTGGGTTTATCGCCGGGTTTGAGGGGTTCGTCGCTCTTGGGGAGGCGGCGCTGGAGCTTGCGGTTGAGGCGGGTCATCGTCATGCGGTGCTTCCGGCTATACCGCGAGACTCCGGCGAGCTTTCCACCCACAACGACCCGGAGGCGGTCCAAGCCGACGCCTTCCTCGATGCCGGCTTCGTCGACGGTGGCGAGGGTGAAGATCTGGTGACTGACGGGGGT
The DNA here is from genome assembly GCA_038247815.1 of Tepidisphaerales bacterium. Taxonomy (GTDB): domain Bacteria; phylum Planctomycetota; class Phycisphaerae; order Tepidisphaerales; family Tepidisphaeraceae; genus JBBRUM01. The sequence goes on from JBBRUM010000042.1 coordinate 10,009, forward strand.
GAGCAGAAGGAGGTGCTTGCCAGTGAGCAGGACGTGGTTGCGGGCGTAGTTGAGGTCTTCGCCGACGTCGCACTCGGAGTAGGCGACGATGGGCTCACCGGGGAGGTGCTTGTCGGCAAGGGCGGCGACGTCCCTGGGGAGGTTTTGCGGAATCCCGGCGGATTCGCCGCCAGTGGGTTCACCCGAAGTAGCCGGTCCGTCCAAGAGATCCTCCCGGGAGAAATGAAACGATTGACGCAGCCAGAATGGTACACATGTCGGAGGGCAATATTCCCAAAACCGGGGAAGTTTCCCGCGATACCAGAACAGCGGGTAGGTTGAGGGACATGAGAAAGGTCGCACTGATCACGGGGGGGGCGGTTCGGGTGGGACGGGCGGTGGGACTGATGCTGGCTGGGCGGGGGTACGACCTGCTGGCGACCTACAAGTCGTCGGGCGAGGCGGCGAAGTTGCTCGTGAACGAGTGCGGCAAGCTCGGGGCGGGGTGCGAAGTTCTGCAAGCGGACTTGTCGGACACCCAGTCAGCCGAGCGCGTGGCGGCGTGGCAGGCGACGAATTTTGGGGGGAGGCTGGATCTGCTGGTCCACAACGCGAGCATGTTCCCCGAAGCATCCCTGGGGGAGACGACGGCCGAACTCATGAATGAAGTCATGCGAGTGCACGTCACAACCCCCATGCTGCTCACGGGACGACTCGCCGGGGCACTCCAATTCAGCCGAGGCAGCGTGATCGCCATGACCGACGGCGTCGAAGGAAAAGGCTACCTCCGCTATCCCGCCTACGCAGCCAGCAAAGCCGCACTCAGCAGCTTGGTGCACTCCTGGGCCCGCGCCCTGGCGCCGCTGGCACGAGCCAACGGAATCGCCCCCGGCGCCGTCCTCTGGCCGGACACGATGTCGGAAACAGAAAAGGCGAAGTACCTCGTCAGAGTGCCCTTGGGCCGCGTGGGCACAGCTGAAGACGTGGCCAAGGCCGTGTGGTACCTCGCAGAGGAGGCAACTTACGTCACAGGCACAATCCTCAAACTCGACGGCGGGCGCAGCACGACGGGAGCCTAGCGACGACTCCGCCGGGCGGATTTGGGCGGGGGCGGCGTGTCGTCGAGCCGCACGCTCGTGGCCACGTCGACGGAGGAGAGAATGCTCGTCCTCGGCCGGAACTTTGATTATGACGCGAACATGGCGCCGGAGATCCAGAGATTGCCACCCTCGACCGTCGCGCGAAACGGGCGATCAATGAGAATCTTGTCGCCACCGCCGAGGGTGATGCGCAGCGGCTTGAACGGCGTCATGGCCAGGGTGTTTTCGATGTCGGAGGGCCTCACGGGAAGGATTCCACCGGAACTGAGCGGGAGGTTGAAGTACAGAACGCTGCCTGGACGCGGGCGTTGGGAAAGCGAAGAATGTAGGCGCACACGAGGAAGGCAACACCACCGAGGGCGGTGTTGACACGGGCGCTGTCATTCCCCACGACGGAGGCGGCGACGAAGAAGAGGGCTGCGGCGCAGCAAAGGGGCCAGAAGACGATTCGCCGCCACATCGCTGCACGGCTTACGGGGCGAATCAGTGCCCCTTGCCGAAGAACGTCTTGAGGCTGTCGTAGATGTCGTCCTTCGAGTTGACCCTGGACGTGAGCGTTTTGGGATGGTTCTTGAGGTGCTCGTGCAGGACGTTGATGAAGTTGCCGCTGCCGTAGGCGCTGGCCACCTGGCAGTAGCCGAAGAGGTTGGAGATCGGCAGGAGCTGTTCTTTGAGAATTTTGATGCACTCGCGGGAATCGGCTTCGGAGGAGTTGTCGCCGTCGGAGAAGTGGAAGAGGTAGATGTTCCATTCGCCGGGGTTGTAATGCGCGTCGAGAAGCTGCTTGGCGGCGCGGTACGCCGAAGAGATTTTCGTGCCGCCGTCCTCGCGGAGGTGGTAGAACGTCTGCTTGTCGACCTCGCGGGCGGCCACGTCGTGCACGATGTACCTCGACTCGATCCCCTCGTAATTCTTCCGCAGCCACGTGTCGATCCAGAAGGACTCCAGCCGGACCAGTTCTTTCTGCTCCTCACCCATCGAACCCGACACGTCCATCATGAACACGATCACCGCGTTGGACTGCGGCGACTTCGTCTGCTTCCACGACCGATACCGGATGTCGCGCCGCTGCGGGATGATCACGGGGTTGTCGGGGTCGTAGTTGCCCAAGGCGATCTGCCTCTTGAGCGCCTCCTTGAACGACCTCTTGAAGTGTCGCAGCGACTCTGGCCCCACGCGGCGAATGCCCGAGTACTTGTCGCGCTCGGTGGTGATGCGGTGCTTGCCCTTGGGCTCGATGCGGGGAAGCTTCAGCTCGTCCGACAGAATCTCAGCGAGCTCGTCGAGCGAGAGGTCGACCTCCATGAGATGCTGCCCCGGCTGATCGCCGCCGGCGCCCTTGCCGCTTCCCGGTTTTCCGCCGACGGATTGGCCCTCGTTGCCCTCGCCGGCTCCGACGCCGGAGGAATTGTCCCCATATCGAAAGTGCGGCAGCTCGATGCCCTTGACCGGAATTGAGATCAGGTGCTTCCCCTCCTTGCCGATCAGCTCACTCTTGGAGATGAATTTCCGGAGGTCGTCCCGGATGCGACCCTTGACGATCTGCCGAAACCGCTGGTGGTCTTTTTCGATCTTGAGGACCATGGTTGGCCTGGGGGGTGGGTTGTTGGTGGTTCGCGACTCCCTTTGGACGATGCGTCGTCGGGGTCGTGGCCGGTCACTTCACATGGGTTTGGACTTTGCCGACTCCATCGTCGGGGGTGAACCTTTCCGCGTACAGAGGAACAGGGCGACGACGAGGACCAGCGACGCGCCGGCGATCCCGACGGTCGTGCCGACCTCGGCTTGGCGAAGGGCGTCGACGGGATTGGGCGTCGTGTACGGAACCAAGCCAACCCGCGGATCCGTCAGCACGAAAAACGCGATCGCCGTAAGGCACGCCAGCACCAGGGAAAAGGCCGGACGACGGATGTTGTGAATCGAGGAAAGCATGGGGGATGTCAGATGGGGGACGGTATGTTTCGAGCTTTCGAGCTTCTTGGGATTTCCCCGATTCAAAGCGGGTCAATCATCCTGCTTGGTATCACCTCGGGCGAAGATGCTGGCCACATAATTCAGCACATCCGTCGCAGATGTCTCATTATAGCCGAAGTACTTAATCAGCCGCTGCTTCACCACGTCGATCTTTTGCTGCGTCTCGTCGTCGACCACCGACGACACCAAATTCTTCAGCTTTATCGTGTCGCGCTGGTCCTCGAAAAGCTTGAGCTCCAACGCCTTCAATAGCCGGGCATTGGTGTTGTACTCAAACTTCTTTCCGTCCAACGCCAGCGCCCCGATGTAGTTCATGATCTCCTGCCGGAAGTCGTCTTTCCTGCCGTCGGGGATGTCGATCTTCTCCTCGAGCGACCGCATGAGCCGCTCGTCCGGCTCCTCATCCCGGCCGGTGTACCGGTTCCGCACCCTCTCGTGCTGCGTGTAGGCGCGGACGTTTTCGATGTAATTCGCGGCCAGGCGCTTGATCGCGTCCTCGTCCGCCGAGATCGCCCGCTGGACCTCGCCCTTAAGAATGTCCTCATACTCCTCGCGCACGACGGCCAGCAGTTCCTTGTACTGTTTTTTCAGCTCCTCGTCCGTGATCAGCGAGTGGTGCGACAAGCCCTCCTCGAGCTCGTTGATCACCATGAACGGGTTGATCGCCTTCTCCATCTGCGCC